>JAJTBQ010000347.1 GCA_021286835.1 Thiomonas sp. | reverse complement strand
TGGCCTGGCCAGCGCTGGAACTGACGCTCAACGATGCGCAGGGCGGCATCGAACAGCGCAAAGTGGTGCAGCCCGCGCAGTACCTTTCCCCAACGCAGGCCAGCGAGCAGGCTTTGCGGGCAGGTCTGGCCGCCGGACAGCAGGTGCAACTCACGCTGCATGTCGCGGTGAGTGGCGCCACGCCCTCGGGCTACAAGCTGGTGCTGTTCTACCCCTGAAGGCTTGAGGCAACGTTGCACACGGCGTCGAGGGCCGCCTGGTAGGTATCGCTCAGCATGAGATCGTCCCAGGGCAGCGCGGGTTGACTGGGCAGCAGATCGAGGCGGCGCAGCGCGCTGCGCGCATCGGGCGTCCATAGCCCTTGGCGCAGCGCCTGATCGAGTTCGCGCAACAACCCGTCGAGCGGCCTTCCGCCCTCGATCACGCTTTGATTGCACACCAGCATCACGTCGCATCCCGCCTGCAGCCCCTGAAGCGCTGCCTGACTGAGGCTTTGCCCGTTGGCTCGCGCCGCGGCCATGCCCAGATCGTCACTCAGAATGGCGCCGGTGAAGCCGACGCGCTCGCGCAGCACCTCTTGCAGCCAGACCTTGCTGAAACCTGCGGGCTGCGCATCGACCTCGGGGTAGATCACATGCGCGGGCATGACCGCTCGCAGCCCGGGCGCGAGCCACTGGTAGGGCGCGGCGTCGGCGGCCCAGATGGCGTCGAAACCGCGGGGATCGCGGGCCACGTCCAGATGGGTGTCGGCGCGCACGAAACCGTGGCCGGGGAAATGTTTGGCGCAATGGGCCATGCCCGCGCGCGCCAGACCCAGCATCAGGCTCTGCGCCAGCACCGTCACCACGCGGGCGTCGGCGTGAAAAGCGCGATCACCGATGACGGTGGAGCCGCCCCAATCGAGGTCGAGCACCGGCGTGAAGCTGAAATCGACGCCGCAGGCCCGAAGCTCCGCAGCCAGGACGAATCCGCACGCAGTCGCGCGGCGCATCGCGCCCGGCGCATCGACCATCCAATGCGCCCCAAGTTCGCGCATGGCCGGAAGCGGCGTGAACCCGTCGGTGCGAAAACGCTGGACTCGCCCGCCTTCGTGATCGACCGCGATCAACAAATCAGGGCGCACTGCCTTGATCTGCGCGCACAGCGCGGCGAGCTGCTCCCGGCGCTCCCAATTTCGCGAAAACAGCACCACGCCGCCCACCAGCGGGTTGCGCAGGCGCTTGCGGTCAGCCGCGCTCAATTCGAGCCCGGCCACGTCGAGCAACAGCGGAGCGTGCATCATCGGCGTCATGAGCTCAGGCCTTGAGGGTAGGGGTCACTTCGGCAACGACCATGGCCAGCGCCGTGTCGGCCTCGTCGGAGACGGAGACGAGAAAACGCAGCGAACGCGCCTCGCACCAGTCTTTGAGCGCATCGCGCAGCACGATGATCGGCTGCCCACTGCGCAGTTTGAGAATCTCGCAGTCGCGCCAGCGCATGGGGCTGTGGATGCCCAGGCCGATGGCCTTTGAGAACGCTTCCTTCGCGGCAAACCGCGTCGCCAGATAGTGGATGCCGCGTTGCCGCACTTTGGCGAAGCGCCGGTGGTATTCGACGATCTCTTCGGTGCCGAGCACGCGCTGGGCAAAACGGTCGCCATGCCGCTGCACAGCGGCGTCCATGCGGGAAATGGAACAGACATCGGTCCCGATGCCGTAGATCATGCAGGCCTCGCCGAGCTCAGTTCGTCCGCGCGTCTGCCGCCGCGCGGATGATCGCCGCCTGGAAGTCGCGGACCGATTGCGTCAACCCGACGAACACCGCATGACCGATGAGCGCATGGCCGATGTGCAATTCGCTGACTTCAGGCAGGGCCGCAATCGCCGGGGTGCTTTGCAGGCTCAGGCCGTGACCAGCATGGGTGTCCAGCCCGAGGCTGCGCCCCAGTTTCAGGCCCGCGGCGATGCGGTCGAACTCGCGTTGCTGCGCGCCGGCGTCCGAGGCGTCGAAGGCATTGGCGTAGGCACCGGTATGCAACTCGATACAAGGCGCTCCGGCCCGCGCACTGGCTTCGATCTGCTGGGCGCTGGGCTCGATGAACAAGGAAACCACGCAGCCGCAATCGGCCAGACGGGCGCAGGCCTCGCGCACGCGCTCGAACTGGCCGACCACATCGAGGCCGCCTTCGGTGGTCACTTCCTGCCGTCGCTCGGGCACCAGGCAGACCCTTTGCGGACGCACCCGGCAAATGATGTC
>JAJTBQ010000030.1 GCA_021286835.1 Thiomonas sp. | reverse complement strand
TGGCGTGGTAGACGACCTTGTCGAGTCCCGGCACGCGGTCTTCCAGACGCTTCTTGCGGTCCTGCTCGAAGAAGAACTGCGCGTCGGCCAGGCGCGGACGCACCACCCGCTCGTTGCCTTGGACGACCGCGCTGGGGTCGGCGGGCGAGATATTGCTGACCACCAGGAACCGGTGGGTCAGCTTGCCCGCCGCGTCGAGCAGGGGGAAGTATTTCTGGTTGGCCTTCATCGTGAGGATGAGGCATTCCTGCGGCACGGCGAGGAAGGCGGGCTCGAACTCGCACAGCAGCACGTTGGGGCGTTCGACCAGGGCGGTGACTTCGTCGAGCAGCGCGGCATCGTCGATGGGGCGCAGCCCATGTCCTGCAGTCGCGGCAGCCGCCTGCAACTGCGCGGCAATCTCGGCACGCCGCGCGTCGAAACTGGCGATCACCGCGCCCTCTTCGCGCAGCTGCTCGGCGTAGCTGTCGGCGTCGCGCAGCACGATGGGGTCGGCGCTGGCCTCGAAGCGATGGCCGTGGGTCTGCCGTCCGGCGGTCAGCCCCAGCGCCTGCACCGGCACGATGTCGCCGCCATGCAGGGCCACCAGGCCATGCGCGGGCCGCACGAACTTCACCGTGGTCCAGCCGTCGGCCAACTGGTAGGCCATGACCTTCGGAATGGGCAGCTTGGCGATGGCCTCGGCCAGCGCCTTCTGCAGGCCCTCGGCCAGCGAGGCGCCGGGCGCCACGGTGTCGATGAACAGGGTTTCGGCCTTGCCAACGCCCTCGCGTCGCAGGCGAGGGGCGGCGTCGGCATCCAGCCCCAGGGCGCCGAGCTTCTTCAGCAAGGCCGGGGTGGGCTTGCCGTCTGCATCCAGCCCCACGGCCACGGGCATGAGCTTCTGCGCCACAGCCTTGTCGGCCGCCTTCGCGGCGACGGCGCTCAGGTGTGCCGCCAACCGGCGCGGACTGGCATAGGGCGTGACCGCGCCTTCGGCTGCGGCAAGGCCCTGGGCCTGCAGGCTCGCGGCCAGAGTGCGGGCAAAGGACTCGCCCAGCGCGGGCAGGGCCTTGGGCGGCAGTTCTTCGACGAAGAGTTCGACAAGCAGATTCTGTGTGTTCATGTGCGGGCTTTGCGGGCCGCCGTCGACCCAGGGCGCGGGCGCGGCGTGCGGCTGACGTCAGGCGGCTTTCTTCTGGGCGAGTTGGGCAGAGACTTCGTCGGCCCAGTCTTTCGGCGCCAGCGGGAAGCCCAGGCGGGCGCGGCTGTCGAGGTATTCCTGCGCCACCCCGCGTGCGAGATTGCGGATGCGGCCGATGTAGGCGGCGCGCTCGGTCACGGAGATCGCCCCCCGGGCGTCGAGCAGGTTGAAGCTGTGGGCGCACTTGAGCACCTGCTCGTAGGCCGGCAGCGCAAGTTGTGCGGCCATCAAATGCTTGGCCTGCTTTTCATGGGCAGCGAAGGCGGTGAGCAGAAAGTCCACGTCGCTGTGCTCGAAGTTGTAGGTGCTCTGCTCGACTTCGTTCTGGTGGAACACGTCGCCGTATTTGAGCGAGGTCTTCTTTCCAGTCTGATCGGTCTCCGTCCAGACGAGGTCGTACACGCTCTGCACGCCCTGCAGGTACATGGCCAGGCGCTCCAGGCCGTAGGTGATCTCGCCGGTGAGCGGCTTGCAGTCGATGCCGCCGACCTGCTGGAAGTAGGTGAACTGGGTGACCTCCATGCCATTGAGCCACACTTCCCAGCCCAGGCCCCAGGCGCCGAGGGTGGGGTTCTCCCAGTCGTCCTCGACAAAGCGGATGTCGTTGGTCTTCAGGTCGAAGCCCAGCGCTTCCAGACTGCCCAGATAAAGATCGAGGATGTTCCCGGGCGCAGGTTTGAGCACGACCTGGAACTGGTAGTAATGCTGCAGCCGGTTGGGGTTGTCGCCGTAGCGGCCGTCCTTCGGGCGGCGGCTGGGCTGGACATAGGCGGCCTTCCAGGGCTCGGGGCCGAGGGCGCGCAGAAAGGTGGCGGTGTGGCTGGTGCCGGCGCCGACTTCCATGTCGTAGGGCTGAAGAAGGGCGCAGCCCTGACGGGCCCAATAGGTTTGCAGCGTGAGAATGAGGTCTTGAAAGGTGCGCATGGAATCGGCCTTGAACAAGCCGCCATTGTAGAAACGGGCGGGCCTTCGCCCCGGCGCGCGGCCCAAAGCGCTCAGTGATTGCCGCCCAGCGAAGGCAGGATGGCACCCGGCTGCAAGGACGGCGGGTTCTGCACCGGTTGCGCGACGGCGGCCGGATGGGTGCCCGGCCCCTGACCGCGCACACTGACGGTGGAGGTACCCACCGGCACCCCGCCCGGCCCGATCAGCGCGCCACCGCTGCCCGTGCTCACGGCCCCTGCAGGCGCCGAAGCCGTGGCCGACAGCGGGATCTGCGCGTCGATGGCCTGCGGCGGGAAATTTTGCAGAAAGTAGCCGCTCACCGCACTGGGCGAGCTGGAGGCGAAGCCCGTGGCCGGGTTGACCTGCGCCATGATGACGCCCTGCGGCACCGGCCAGGGCGCATCGGGCTTGCCCTGCAGCGCGGTGCGCATGTAGTCCATCCAGATCGGCAGGGCCGCCTTGGCGCCCTGTTCGCCGCGGTACAGGTCGCGCTGGTTGTTGTAGCCCATCCAGGTGACGGCCACGAGGTCGGGGTTGAAGCCGTCGAACCAGGCGTCGTGGAAGTTCTGCGAGGTGCCGGTCTTGCCTGCCAGATCGACACGGCCGAGCGACAGCGCCGCGCCTCCGGTGCCATGCTGGATCACGGCCTGCATCATCTGGGTCGTCAGAAAGGCGTTGGCCGCGCTGATGATGCGTGGCGCGTTCTGTCCCGCGATCTCCGGCTTGTGGGCATAGACCTCGGCGCCGTGGGCGTCGACGATGCGCTTGATCAGATAGGGCTGCACCAGCGAACCGCCGTTGGCGAACACGGCGTAGGCCGTGGCCATCTGCAGGGGCGTGAAGCTGCCCGCGCCCAGCACCATGGTGGGATAGGGCGGAATCTGGTCGAGCGGCAGACCGAATCGCGAGGCGAACTGGCGCGCGTAGGGGATGCCCACGGCCAGCAGCACCTTGACCGCGCACACATTGTCGGAATGCGCCAGCGCCAGCGAGGCGGAGACGGCGCCGAGCTGCTCGTTGTCGTAGTTGTGCGGGGTCCACAGCGGTTGTCCCGGACCGGGATTGATGGTGATCGGGGAATCGTCGATGAGGGTCGTGGGCGCCAGACCCTCGTCGACCGCGGCCGAATAGATGAAAGGCTTGAAGCTCGAACCCGGCTGTCGGAAGGCCTGATTCACATGGTCGAACTTCTCATGGTTGTAGTCGAAGCCGCCCACCCAGGCGCGCACCGCGCCGTCCTTCGGATCGACCGACACCAGCGCCGACTGCACATCGGGCATCTGGGCCAGGCGCCAGCCCTTGGCCAGCTTCTGCAGCCAGACCACGGCGCCGCGGTCGATGCGCTGTTTGTCGGTGGCCTTCGGCGACAGGCCCGCCGCCGCGAAGCGCAGGGCGTCGCCGCTGAGTTCCACCGTATTGCCCGAGGCCAGCACCGCCTCGACCAGCTTGGGACTGGCGTGCAGCACCAGGGCCGGATGCAGGCTGCCGGCCGCGTCATAGGTCTTGAGCGCCTGGGCGGCCACCGACAGGGCATCGGCATCGTGGGCCGGCAGCGTGATCCGCGCCTGCGGACCGCGCCAGCCGTGGCGCTGATCGTAGGCCAGCACCCCGGCACGCACGGCATCCACGCCAGCGACCTGATCGCGGTCGTGCAGGGTGGTGTAGACCTTGTAGCCATCGGTGTAGGCCGATTCGCCGAAACGCGCCACCATGACCTCGCGCACCTGTTCGGCGGCGTAGTCGGCATCCACCTTGTAGCGCAGCAGCCCCTGTCCAGCCACCACGTCGAGCGGCGCCTGCATGGCGGCGTCGTAGTCGGCGCGGGTGATGTCGCCCAGCGCCAGCATGCGGCCCAGCACGTAATGCTGGCGTATGAGCGCCGCCTTGATATTGGTCTGGGGATTGAAGGCAGAAGGCGCCTTGGGCAAACCCGCAAGCACCGCAATCTGCGCCAGGCTGAGCTGGTCGAGCGGCTTGCCGTAATACACCTGCGAGGCGGCGGCAACACCATAGGCACGCTGGCCGAGATAGACCTGGTTGAGATAGCGCTCGAGAATCTGGTCCTTGCTCAGCTCATGCTCGATCTTGTAGGCCATCAGCGCTTCGGTGAACTTGCGCAGCGGGGTCTTTTGCGGGCTGAGATAAAAGTCGCGCGCCACCTGCATGGTGATGGTCGAGGCTCCCTGCACGGCGGCACCGTGCATCAGATCGGCCAAGGCGGCCCGGAACACGCCGGACCAGTCAACCGCGCCGTGCTCGTAGAACTGCGAGTCTTCCGCGGCGAGAAAGGCCTCGCGCACCTGCAGGGGAATCTTGTCGAAAGGCACGACGGTGCGGCGCTGCACGCCGAACTCGCCGATCAGCGTGCCTTCGGCGGAATACACCCGCAGCGGCAGATCAGGACGGTAGTCGGTGAGTTCGCTCAGCGCGGGCAAACGCGGATAAAGCATGACCACCGCAAACACCAGCCCCAGCAAGCCGGCCGCCCCCAGCAGCACGACGCCCAGCAGGAGTTGCAGCCAGAGGGGGCGTGAAGAAGCTGCGCGCTTGGGCCGCTTGCCGCGGCCCGAGGGCGGTGGAGTCGAGCCCGCGGGCGTGGTGTCAGCAGTGGTACTCATGGTCGCGGGGCATGATAGCCGCCGCATCCGTCAAAACACCCGCCATCCTGTGACCAGTTGTGACTCGGGGTAACGGTCTGCGCCGCGCCGCCCTGCTTTGCCACGGTGCATCACTGCGCCGCGGGATAGGCCGGCTGGTAGCTGGGCTGCTGAGGCGCAGGCTGGTAGGACGGTTGCGCCGGATAGCCCGGCGGGGGCGGCGGCGCCACATAGTGCGGCGCGGCATAGCCCGGCACCTGGGCGCCCCGTGAGTACATGCACTGTTGATACGCAATGTTGTAAGCGCGCTGGGCGCTGCCCTGGGTATCGCCATAAGACCCGGCGCCGCCCGCGCTGCCCGCGAGCAGCCCGATGCCAGCCCCCACACCAGCGCCCGTACTGTTGCCGCCGATCAGCGCGCCGGCCGCGGCGCCGATGCCGGTGGCCAAAGCCGCCGAGGTGACGCCGGAATTGCTTGCCCCGGTCTGATACTGGGCCGATTGCTGCTGCGCGAACTGGCGGCAGCTGGCGTCGATCGCCTGGAACTGCTCAAAGGGCATGCCGGGCGCGGGCATGACGGCCACCGTCGGGCCGAGAGGGGCCGTGGCGCAGCCTCCCAGCAACAGGGCGCCCATGGCGGCGGGAAGGAGGAAAAGCGGGCGGGAGAGTCGCATGATGCGTCCTGAAAAGGGGTCTGTAGATCGTTTGAAGAAAACCAGGGGCTTATTTATCGAGCGGAGGCGGTACCGGCGTGGCGGGAACGGGCGTCCAACCGCCCGGGCAGGCCGAGACATAAGGGTAGTAGCCCGCCGGATTCTGGCAGTAATACCAGAGCGATTGCGGCGGCGGGCCCGGCGGCAGCGATTGCACCACCACGGGCTGCCGCTCCACCACCACCGGCGGACTCCAGCCGCCATAGACCGGATACGGCGCATACCAGCCGCCGCCCCAGCCCGGTCCCCAGCCGGGACCGTAATAACCCGGCACGCCAATGCCGATGCTCCAGTGCACGCGGGCCTGAGCCAATCCGGGCATGGCCATCGCCACCGACGCGACGGCGATCAACATCAGACTCTTGATTCGGGATAGCGCTCGCATAACAGTCCTTTGACATTTGGAACCGGCCCGCCGGGCCAAGTTCCGTGAAGGGCCTGCGGCCCTGCCTCCATGAACTGTAACGAGAACCCGGCCGAAAGAGGTGACACGCTCGCCCGCGTCGATGTGCAAAATTTTGTGTTCAATCCATGAACTGCCCTCGGTCAACAGATCGACCTTGGCGCGCGTTACAGTGGCGGCCGCAGCGCTGACATCCGCTGCGCACAATAGGGCCTCGTGGTGCTTTTTCCTGGTGAATTGATGCGTAAATTCCTGTTTATTTTCATGGCTTTGCTGGCACAGACCGGTCTGGCGCAGGCCAAGGACGACGTGGTGGTCGTGCTCGATTCGGGCGATGCGCGCGTCACCTTGATCAATCAGGATACGCGCCAGCCCATCGGCAGCTTCGCCACGGGCAAGGAGCCGCACCACCTCATGGCCACGCCGGACAACCGCGACCTGATCGTCGCCAATGCGGTGGGCAATGACCTCATGTTGCTCGATCCGCAGACGGGCAGGCCCATCGGCAGCGTGCCCAACATCCCCGACCCCTATCAGATCGGGTTTTCGCCGGATCACCGCTGGTTCGTGGTGAACTGCCTGCGGCTGAACCGCGCCGACATCTACAGCTACGACCAGGGCCGGTTTCAGCTCGCCAAACGCATTCCCCTCAAGGCCCTGCCCAGCCACATGGCCTTCACCGCCGACAGCAAGACGGTGTACATCAGCCTGCAGGAAACCAACTCGGTGGCCGCGATCGATCTGCCCACGCAGACCGTGATGTGGACGATGAAGGTGGGCGAAACCCCGGCCGGCCTGTGGCTCACGCCCGGAGACAAGACCCTGCTGGTCGCCCTCACGGGCAGCGATGCCGTGGTGGCGGTCGATCCGGCCACGCGCCGCATCGTCAAGCGCATCGTCACCGGCGAGGCGGCGCACAACTTCCGTTCCATGGCCGACGGCCGCCATGTGCTGGTGAGCAACCGCGTCTCCAACACCATCAGCATCCTCGACATGGACACGCTCACCAAAGTGGGCGACATCACCGGCCTGCGGCCCGGGCCCGACGACATGGAGCTCTCCGCCGACCGCCGCTGGCTTTGGGTGACTTTCCGCTTCGCCCGCTCGGTTGGGGTGATCGACATGCAGACCCGCAAGCTGGTGGACGTGATCCGTGTGGGCAAATCGCCGCACGGCATTTATTTCTACAACCGCGCGCCGTTCTACGACAACCTGCCGCCGCTCGCCCTTCTGGCGCGCCAGCAGACCGTCTCGCTGCGCCTGGCTCCCGCCATGCACGCCGCGCGCTGAAGCCCGCGCAGACACGCCATGTTCCCTCTGCTCGACTGGATCAGCCACACCACCAGCCTGTGGGTGGGCGAGGTGCAGACCTGGGTGTTCGTCACCCTGGTGCAGCCGGTGCTCTACCACTTCCATCTGATGGCGGACGACGACTTCGCCTATGACGGCGTGCTCTGGTTTCTCGCCGGGCTGCTGCAGATCGGCGTCGTCTATGCGGTGTTGCGACCGCTCGAAGCGCTGCGGCCGCTGGAAATCTGGCCCGACCGGCGCGCTCTGCGGGTGGACGTGCTCTACACCTTCATCAACCGCCTGGGGCTGATCAACCTGGTGCTGTTTTTCACCCTGCAACCCGCTTTCGACAACCTGCAGGAATGGTTCCGCCTGCGCGGCATAGACAACCTCAATCTCGACGCGCTGTGGCCCGGCATCACCGACCGGCCGCTGGGGAGCTTCCTGATCTATTTCATCGTGCTCGACTTCGCCGGCTACTGGTATCACCGTGCGCAGCACCAGATCCAGTGGTGGTGGGAGCTGCACGCCGTGCACCACAGCCAGCGCCAGCTCAGCCTGTGGGCCGACGACCGCAATCATGTGCTCGACAACGTGCTGATGGCGGCCTTCTTTGCCGCGCTGGCGCTGATCATCGGCGTGCCACCGTCGCAGTTCGTCGCGCTGTCGCTGGTCTCGGGCGCATTGCAGAGCCTGCAGCATGCCAACACCCGCCTGTCCTTTGGCTGGCTGGGCGAACGTTTGCTGGTCAGCCCCCGGTTTCACCGGCTGCACCACGCCGTGGGCTATGGCCACGAACTCGGTCACCAGAACAACGCCCGGCTTTACGGCTGCAATTTCGGCGTGCTGCTGCCTTGGTGGGATGTGCTGTTCCGCTCGGCAGATTTCACCACCGCGCTACAGCCCACCGGCGTACGCGCCCAATTGCCGTCGCCCGAAGGTCAGGGCGAAGACTATGGCCAGGGATTCTGGGCGCAGCAGTGGCGCGGACTGGTTCGCATGGCGCGGCATCTGCCTGGCATGCACCGGCCACCGCCCCCGAACCAGGCCCCGGCTCAGACCGCCTGACAGGGCGCGTGCCCGGCGCTCACGCAAGGGCCGGATTCGATCTGCACCGTGGCGTGTTCCACGCCCAGGCCGTCATGGAGCTGCCGGTGGATGGCCTGCAGCGTCACATCCGCGGCGGCGCCCGGTTCGAGGCGGGCGTGCAAGGTCACCATGGGCTGCGCACCGTCGAGCGACCACACGTGCACATGATGGATCTCGGCCACGCCGGCGACCGTGCTCAGGCATTGCCTGACCTGCGCCGGCCCCACGGCGGACGGAGCGCCTTCGAGCAGCACCTGCGCGCTGTCGCGGGTGAGCCGCCAGCCCGATCGCAGAATCAGCCCACACACCAGCAGCGACAGCAGCGGATCGGCGATCCACCAGCCGCGCCAAAGAATGAGCCCAGCGGCCACCACCGCCGCCACCGAGCCCAGGAGATCGGACAGCACATGCAGCCGCGCGCCGCGCTCGTTCAGGCTGCTGGCCCCTTCGAGGGCGACAAGCGCGCCGACATTGGCCAGCCCGCCGATCACGGCGATGACCAGCATCCAGCCCCCGTCCACGACCTCGGGGTGCAGCAGACGACGCAATGACTCCACCATCAGCGCGGCGGTCAGCGCCAGCAGCAACAGACCGTTGACGAAGGCGGCCAGCGTCGGCCAGCGGCCGTGGCCGTAGGTGAGCGCGGCGCTGGGCGGCCGCTGGCTCAGCCTCGCCGCCACCAGGGCGAAGGCCAAGGCCGCACTGTCGGTCAGCATGTGGGCGGCATCGGACAACAGCGCCAGCGAATTCACCCACCAGCCCCCGGCGGCCTCGACGAGGGTGAACACGCCCAGAATGAGCAGCGCCAGGCTCAGCCGACGCACGCTGGCATCGACCCCATGGTGCGTGTGACCGTGACTATGGTCGTGCGCACCCGGGCCGTGATGATGATGTGATGCGCCCATGCCTACCTCAGCGCTTGTCAATTTTTCGGGCATGTCCGAAAGGCGCGTCAAAACGCACCCGATCGAGGCGCAAAGCACCGTCATAGCGCGGGCTATGGCGAGCATTTGTCACGACGAACGGGGGTGTTTTGGCGTGCAGGGCGGGCATGGCTGAAAGGTCCACAAGATCTCAAACACCCCAGACGACAGGCACATCCGCCTGCTGGCAGCGCTTGAGCATCTGGATGAAGGGCCATGCGCGCTGCTTGAGCCCGATGGGCTGCGCGGACGGGACCACCTGCCCGTCAGCCGCCGCCGACTCCAGCGAGCCCTCGCGCGCCTGCTCCTCCTCGTTGACGGCGGCCTCCAGCGCGGCGATGGCCGCCGGCATGTCCGCCGGTTCGATGATGCCCTTGGGCCCGGCCGCCTTGCCGATGATGGACAGGATGCGTTCTGCGGGTCCCACATTCATGAACAGATCGCTATCAGCCTTGGATTGGAATTTGTAGATCATGGAATGTGTCCTTTTGGGGAGACGCCGACATGCCGTCTCTCCTGCACATTGTGCCCGCCGCCGGGGAAGCCTGTCATGGGGTGACAATGCGGACCTTGGGGTGGCACGCCTGTGGAGCGACGCCCGGCCCGGCCTGCGCATCAACGTCAGCAATGTCGGTTAAATCCGCGTGCGTGCGGCGTTTTGTCGCGCATGGATACAAATAAATCGCGGCCCTCCGCGGCCTAGGGAATTCCCTGATCTTGCGCCAAATCAAAAAAATGAGATACATCGACGCCTATCCTTGCACAGCGTTCTTCGCGGCATGGGCCATATCGCGGGTTTGACACCCGATGACGCGAAAGACCAACGGATCGACACAACAGGAGCGCCAAAATGATCGACACCCTCGTCGTGGACTTATCGCGGTGGCAATTCGCAGCCACCGCGCTATACCACTTCCTCTTCGTCCCCCTCACCCTGGGCATCAGCTTCATGATCGCCGCCATGGAGACGGTCTACGTCACCACCGGCAAGACGATCTACCGCGACATGACCCAGTTCTGGGGCAAGCTGTTTCTCATCAACTTCGCACTGGGCGTGGCCACCGGCCTGACCATGGAGTTCGAGTTCGGCACCAACTGGTCATTTTATTCCAGTTTCGTCGGTGACATCTTTGGCGCCCCGCTGGCCATCGAGGGTCTGATGGCGTTCTTCATGGAATCCACCTTCATCGGCATGATGGTCTTCGGCTGGAAGCGGCTGTCCAAGGGCCAGCACCTGCTGGTGACCTATCTGGTGGCGATCGGCTCCAACCTGTCGGCGCTCTGGATTCTCGTGGCCAACGGTTTCATGCAGGACCCGCAAGGCGCGGCCTTCAACCCCGTGACCATGCGCATGGAGCTGACCGATTTCGGCGCCCTGATCTTCAGCCATGACGCCCAGGCCAAGTTCGTGCACACCAGCATCGCCGGCTACGTCACCGCGGCGGTTTTCGTGGCTGGCGTGAGCGCCTGGTACATGCTGCGCAACCGCCACCTCGAAATCGCCCGCCGCTCCTTCCGCATGGCGGCGCTGTTCGGCGTGTTGTCCACGGCCGGCGTCATCACCTTGGGCGATGCGCTGGGTTTCGTCGGCGCACACGCCCAGCCAACCAAGCTGGCCGCCATGGAAGCCATGTGGCAGACGGAAGAAGCCCCGGCGCCGTTCAACATCGTGGCCTGGCCTTCGCAGAGTGAGCAGCGCAACGTCTGGTCGATCCAGGTGCCTTATGTGCTCACCCCGTTGTTGACGCACACCCTGACCACGGTCGTGCCCGGGGTCGACCAGCTTGAGGCCAAGGCCGTTGACCGCATCAAGAACGGCATTCCCGCAGTGGAGGCGCTCAAGGCCTTGAGCAAGAACCCGAACGACGCGGCCGCCATGGCGCAGTTCCGGGCTCACGAGAAGGATCTGGGTTACGGCTTCCTGGTCACGCGCTACGCGCCCGATCAGGATGTCTCCAAGGCCACCGATGCCGATATCGCCCGCGCCGCCAAGGACACCATCCCCGAGGTATCGGCCATTTTCTGGACCTTCCGCATCATGGTCGGCCTGGGTCTGCTGATGCTGGCCTACTTCGTCTACGCGGCCATGCTGACCATCAGCGGCAAGCTCGAAGCACCGCAGAACCGCTGGTTCCTGAAGCTGGCGCCGTGGATGATCCCCGTGCCCTTCCTCGCCTGCGAAATGGGCTGGCTCGTGGCCGAGATCGGCCGTCAACCGTGGACGGTGTTCGGCGTGCTGCCGACCTGGATGTCCGCATCCAGCCACAGCGTGGGCTACATGATCTTCTCGCTGGTGGGCTTCGTCTCGCTGTACTCCATCTTCATCGCGGTGGAGATGTATCTGATGGTCAAGGCGATCAAACAAGGCCCGGAGGAGCACGGCACGCCGTCCACCCCCGCCAGCCACAAACCGCAACCGTCGTTCGGCGGTGGCTTCGCCCCCAACCCGGCCGCTCCCATGAGCGCGCATAAGGAGTAAACAGTCATGGACTTGTATCTCATCCTTCAAGTCTTGTGGTGGGCCCTGCTCGGCGTGCTGTTCGTCGGTCTGGGCACCATGGTCGGTATGGACATGGGCGTGGGCACGCTGCTGCGCTTCATCGGCAAGACGGACACCGAGCGTCGCGTGATGCTCAACGCCATCGGCCCGCACTGGGACGGCAATCAGGTCTGGTTCATTCTCGGGGGCGGCGCGATCTTCGCGGCGTTCCCGCTGATCTACGCCACGTCCTTCTCGGGCCTGTACGTGGTCATCCTGCTGCTGTTGTGGAGCATGATCGTGCGGCCGCTGGGCTTCGAGTACCGCAGCAAGATCGCCTCTCCCGCCTGGCGCAACGCCTGGGACTGGACGCTGCTGCTCAGCGGCGCCCTGCCGATGATCATCTTCGGTGCCGCCATGGGCAATATGCTGATGGGCGTGCCCTTCCAGTTCGAGTGGAATCTGCGTTCGGTCTACACCGGCAGCTTCATCTTCCTGTTCAACCCGTTCTCGGTACTGGCCGGGCTGCTGTCGCTGTCCCTGTCCATCTACATGGGCGGCGTGATGATGATGGGCCGCGCACCCGCCCCGATCTCGGACCGGGCGCGCACGGCGGCAAGCTATGCCGCGCTGGCCGCCATCGTGCTGTTCGCCGTCCTGGGCGTGTGGGTGAGCATGGTCAACGGCTACAAGATCGTGAGCTTCCCTGGCGCCGGCGTGCCGCAGACGCCGCTGCAGCAAACGGTCGAACTAGTGCCGGGCGGCTGGCTGGCCAACTACAAGAGCTATCCCATCCTGTGGGTCATCCCCCTGCTGGGCTTTGCCGGATTGCTCCTCGGATGGTTGAGCGTGCGTGGCAACAAGCACAACCTGGCCTGGTGGCTGGGCGCGGTATCGTGGATCGGCGTGGTCGGCACCATCGGCGTGGCCATGTTCCCCTTCCTCATGCCGTCGAGCTCCAACCCATCGCAGAGCCTGACGCTGTGGAACGCCATTTCCAGCGAGACGACCCTGCTGTGGATGACCGGCTGGACCGTGGTCTTCGTGCCCATCATCTTCTGGTACACCAGCTGGGCGTTCTATGTCATGCGCGGCAAGGTCGATCCGAAGGAAGTCGAAGCCGACCCCCACGCTTATTGACGCCCCCGGGCCGAACCGCTCCCGGTTTGCCCCCCAGGAGGCAAGCCACTCGGGACGGCCCGGCATTTACTTGAGAGCAAGGACTCATCATGAAAAACTTTCTCTACTTCGTGCTCTTCATGGTCATCGCCCTGGTGGCGATCGTCATCGGCGTGATCATCGGCGACTATGCCTCGTGGTACTTCGCCTGGATTGTGGGAACCGCGATGATCGTGCTGGTTTCGGCCGCTTCGGGCGCCTTCTTCGACGCCCAGGAAGAAGATCGTCGCAACGGTGGCGCACACCATGGCAGGCATTGAGCCGATGCCCCATTGAAGGCCCTCGCTGCAGGCGAGGTCTCGCCTCTGGGCCAGGGCAACCTGGCCCTTTTTCGTGACACGCCCATCATGAAAAAACTTCTCTCCCTCGCGCTGTTCTTCCTCGTCGGTGCCGCCGTGATCGGTCTGGGCATCCTGGTGGGCAGCAACGCCTCGTGGTACTTCGCGTGGATTTTCGGCACGGCCTTTTTTGTCCTGCTTCTGGCAGGCGCCGTCATGTGGTTCGAACGTCTGGATGAACCGCGATCCTCGGAGCCGGAACGGCACGTTTGAGTCTTGCCGGATTCAGACCGGGGAAGGCGCGCACGCTCCCAGAAAATCGACGACCAACACCTCGGCGGCGGCATCCTGAAGCCTGCGCGCAAAGGCCTGGTGGGTGGGATGGTTCAGGTAGAGGTCGCGGTCGCTCGCATCGACGAAACGCAGCAGCACGGCGTGGGTAAAGCCCTTGCCCAGCCCCTCCGGGCTGATGTTTTCACCCGACTCGACCCCGGCCACACCACTGATCGTCGTGGCCAGCGCCGCGAAGTCGCGCAGCAATGCCGCCACGCGCGCGGGCTCGACCTCCGGCCTGAAGCGCAGTAGCACCACATGCCGCAGTGGTGCGCGGGCCGCGGCGAGCGCGCGGAGCACGTCGTGGCAAGCCCCCATGGTGTGATAGTCGGTCTTGCCGGCGGGGCTTTTTTCGTCGGTCAGCTTGGTGTTGTCCGGCGCCAGAATGCGGTACCAGGCACCTTGGTCATGATCGACGAAGTGACGCCAGGCGTAGGCCCAGATCCGCTCGTACCACGCCCAATAATGCGGTGACTGAAGGCGTAGCGCCAGATGCGCGGCGGCGGCCAGGCTTTCGGCCTGCACCCAGAAATACTTGTCGGCATCGCACACGGCGCCTTCGGGATCGAAACCATAGACCAGACCGCCATGCCGCTCGTCCCAACCGCGCTGCATGGCGGTGTCGAAGAAATGCCGGGCTCGCTCGACCAGCCCCGCCGACCGCTCGGCTTCGGGCAGGCGCGCCTCAAGCTGCAGCAGCAGCTTGGCCCACTCGGTCAGATGCCCGGTCTGGAACCCCCAGGGACGAAAGATATTGGTCTTGTCGTGACGGTTGTAGTCCCAGTCCACCCGCCAATCAGCGTGGTAGTGTTCCCAGACCAGGCCCCCGGCAAGCCCCGCGAGGTGCCGGGTGACCGAGTCTGCAATGCATGAGGCGCGCTTGAGATAGCGCGCTTCGCCGGTCGCATCGAAGGCCGCGAGCATGGCCTCGCAGGCGTGCATATTGGCGTTTTGTCCACGGTAGGGCTTGAGCTGCCAATCGGGCGTCGCTTCGTCGGCATAGAGGCCCATCTCGGGCTGCCAGAAATGTTGCTCCATGAGCGCCCAGGTCTGCTGCAACCCGGCTCGCGCCTGTTCCACACCGGCCATCAGCGCATGGGCATGGGCCAGAAGCACGAAGGCCAGGCCATAGGCATGCTGGGTGCCATCGCGGACCGTGGCACGCCCGTCGCGCCAATCGATCTCCCAGGCATAGCCGCCCTGCGGCTGGGCATGGCCGTGCCGGAGAAAGTCCAGCGCGTGACGGGTGCGCCGCAGATCTTCGGGATCGCCGAATCGGCGGTAGGCCGTGGCGTGGTTGAACACGAAGCGCGCGCTGCTGACCAGATGACGCGTGTGCGCGTCATAGACCGTGCCGTCGTCCTTGTAATAGTGGTGAAAGCCTCCGCTGGGATCGAGACTGTGGGGGGCGTAGAACGCCAGGATGTCGCGGATGTGCCCGCGCAGGAAGACAGGCGCACGGAAGTCCGGGCAGGGCGGCTGGTCCGGGCCGGATGGGGTCTCGGCAGGCTGGGACATGTTCAAG
>JAJTBQ010000346.1 GCA_021286835.1 Thiomonas sp. | reverse complement strand
GCCGCCCAGCGCGGGCGCAGGCCGATCCAGATGCCCAGCGGCACCCAGATCAGCGCGGAGATCGCCACCAGCACGAACACCTTGAACGCGGTGAACGCTCCCAGCAGCAGCACATGCCCGACCTGCGGCCAGCCGAAGTCGCGCGGCAGCACCAGAACCAGAGCCACGACCAGACCGAGGGTGAACAGCACCATGCCGGCGATGAACACCCGGTCGCCCCAGACCGGGCGCGGGCGCGGCGCCGTCTTGCGCGACGGCACCGCGGGCAACATACGCACGCTGAGCTCCCACAACACGGCGGGCAGACGCGCCAGCCGCTGGGTGAGGCGGGTGCGCCGCAGGAAGTCGAGCACCACCGAGCGCGGCGCGTCCACGCTGACGGTGTTGTCCAGGCGGAACTTGTCGGCCCAGGCGACGATGGGACGGAACAGCAGAAAGTCGTACGACAGAATCACCACGACCATGGCGAGAATCGCCCAGCCGATCGCGCCCAGATTCTTGGCCGCGATCGCCGCGGCGATATAAGAGCCGATGCCCGGCACCGACACCTGCTGGCCGGAGACGGTCAGCGCCTCGGCGGCGACGACGAAGAACCAGCCGCCGGACATGGACATCATCGCGTTCCACAGCAGACCGGGGGCGGCGTAGGGCAGCTCCAGCTTCCAGAACCGCTGCCAGGCGTTGAGTCGATAAAGCGTGGCGGCCTCGCCCAGATCGCGCGGCACGGTCTTGAGCGACTGGTAAAGGCTGAAGGTCATGTTCCAGACCTGCGACGTCCACACCGCGAAGATCACCGCGAACTGCAGCCCGAGCATGCTGCCCGGAAACAGCGCGATGAAACCGGTCACCGTGATCGACAGATACCCCAGAATGGGCACCGACTGCAGCACGTCGAGCAGCGGCACCATGATCTTCTCGGCGTAGCGGTTGTTGGCCGCGATCCAGGCATAGATCAACGTGAACACCGTGCTGGCGGCCAGCGCGGCCAGCATGCGCAGCACGGTGTAGAGCGCGTACTGCGGCAGATCGCCCGGATCGAGCGACAGCGCCACGGTCTGTCCCAGATGGAACGGCTGCGCCATCTGTCGGCTGGCATGGCCGATGATGAGCAGCATGCCGATGACCAAGGGCAGCGCGATCAGATCGCGGCGATTGGGCAGCGGCAAAGCCAGCGGACGCAGATTGAGGGCCATGGACGCGAGCGGGAACGGAAATTGCGGGACAAAAGCGGTGAAGTCTAGCGAGACGGCGATGAATTTTCGATCACGGAGGCGCGCCAATGGCGCACGCAGACGTATCCGGACGTTTCATCCGGGAAAACCCCGAATTTTCTCGGTTTCGCACCCCCGCGGCGCTCGCATCACCTGAGGTTTTCGCCGCGGTCCCATGCACAATGCACCCATGCAAGCCAGAACCTACCTCCGCGCCTCGCTGATCGCGGCCCTCGTCGTCATCAGCCTCAAGCTGCTCGCCTGGAAAGTGACCGGCTCGGTGGGCTTTCTGTCGGACGCGATGGAATCCGTCGTCAACGTCGCGGCGGCCGCCTTCGCCCTGTTCATCGTGCGCATCGCCGAGGCGCCGCCCGATGCCGATCACCCCTACGGCCACACCAAGGCGGAGTATTTCTCCAGCGGCATCGAAGGGCTGCTCATCGGCGTGGCGGCCGTGCTCATTCTGATCGAGGCAGGCCACCGCCTCACCCAGCCGCAGCCCATCACCGACGTCCCCCTGGGCGCGGCGATCTCGGCGCTGGCCACGGCCATCAATCTGGGCGTGGCGCTATGGATGCTGCGCGGCGCGCGGCGGCTGCGCTCCATCGTGATCGAGGCCGATGCACGCCATCTGATGACCGATGTCTGGACTTCCGCGGGGGTGATCGCCGGCGTGCTGCTGGTGCCGCTCACCGGCTGGCTCTGGCTCGACCCCGTGCTCGGCATCGCCGTGGCCCTGCACATCCTGCGCGAAGCCTTTTCGCTCGTGAAGCGCTCGGTGGACGGCCTGATGGACAAGTCGATGGACGACGACGATCTGACGGGCCTGCAGGCCGTGCTCGACCGCTTCCGTTCGCAGGACATGCGCTTCGACCATGTGCGCACGCGCGTGGCCGGCACCCGCCGATTCGCTTCCATGCACCTGCACATGCCGGGCCAGTGGACGCTGCAGCGGGCGGCCAACTGCCGGTACGCCGTGGAGAAGGCGCTGATCGACGCCTATCCCGGCATGACCGTGACCATCGAAATGCTGAC
>JAJTBQ010000345.1 GCA_021286835.1 Thiomonas sp. | reverse complement strand
CTCGACGAAGCGCAGCCGGGCGATCCGCCGCAGGCCGTGCATCAGCCGCTGGCCGCATACCTGCTCGATCAAGTGAGCGATTTCGCGGGTGCCAAGGTCTATCTGGCGGGGCCGCCAGGGATGGTCGAATCGATCAGCGCGCAGTTGCGCGAACGCGGATTGCAGGATGGCGATCTGCATGCCGACGCGTTCTATCCGCCTGTGGCCGCGGAGTTGACAGCCAGCACCTGAATGTTGGGCGTCGGGTGGCTCGGCTTGCCGTATTAAAATTCAAACTCAACTCCTAGGCGCACCGTACCGACACATCGCGCCTTGCCTTCGGGCCCCTGCTGCACAGCGGACGAATTCCGGCTGATGCCGCCATTGACCGGGTATCTATGAACACGCTAGAGGCCAAGCGCGTCCTCGAGACCGCGCTGATCTGTGCTTCCCAAGCCTTGTCCGTCGCCGAGCTGCGGCGTCTGTTCGACGACACGATCGCCGCAGACACCGTGCGCGCGCTGCTCGATGAATTGCGCGGCGACTGGCAGGGCAGCGGTGTTGAATTGGTGCAGCTGGCGCAGGGCTGGCGTTTCCAGAGTCGGGCGGAGATGCAGCCCTTCCTCGATCGGCTCTATCCCGAGAAACCGCAGAAATATTCGCGAGCCGTACTGGAAACTCTGGCGATCATCGCCTATCGTCAACCGGTCACCCGCGGCGACATCGAAGAGATTCGGGGCGTCGTGGTCAATGCGCAGATCATTCGTCAGCTCGAAGACCGGGGCTGGGTCGAGACCATCGGCCACCGTGAAGCGCCGGGGCGGCCGGCCCTTCTGGCGACCACCCAGCAATTTCTCGACGATCTGGGCTTGAAAACCCTCGACGCGCTGCCCCCCTTGGGCGAACGCGGCGACGCTTTGCCCCACTTCGACGGCCTGCAGCAGAGACTGCCGGACATCGAACGTTTCGAAGAACCTCAGGAAGAGGCGGACGCGGCAGCGCCCGACCTCGATCCGCATCGCCCGCCTGAAACGACCGAAGGCGAACAGGCCTCCCCCATGTCCAGCGAGCCTCGCGAAGGCGCGCTGCCTTTGACTGACCCCACCCCAAACGAACCATGAGCCCATCCGACCCGTCTGATTCATCCGAACTCGGCGTCCCCTCCGAGGCCGTGGACGTCACGGCAGAGACACCCCCGGCGCGCAAGCCGCGGGCCCCATCACGACGGGCACCGCGCAAGACGGCGGCATCCGCCGAAGGCACGGTTGCGCCTGAGGGCGATGCAGACGCCGACGCGTCGGCCACGCCGGTGCCTACCGAGGCCGTTGCCGCGCATCAGGGCGAGCCCGATGGGGCCCGCCTCGCCGATGCCGCAGATGCGGACGACGCGCCGGCATCCGAAGAGGCGTCGATGCCGGCCAAGCGCGCGCCGCGTCCGCCCAAGGCACGTCGACCCGCTGCAGAGGCGCCGCCGCAGGATGGCGAGAACCAAGCCGCCGCGGCGAAAGCGCCGATGGCGGGCGTGCAGATCCAGGATGTCATTTCGGGCACCTACGATCAGGCCGCTGAAAGTGCCGAGATCGTGCGTCGCGTGTTGGCCCCGGCCGAAGACGCGCCCAAGCTGCACAAGGTGTTGGCGCAAAGCGGCGTGGGCTCGCGCCGCGAGATGGAAGACCTCATCCTGGCCGGACGGGTCTCCGTCAACGGCGAGCCGGCGCATCTGGGGCAGCGCATCCTGCCCACCGACCAGATTCGCGTCAACGGCAAGATCATCAAGCGCCGTTTGCGGCCAGCCCAGGCGCGTGTGCTGGCCTATCACAAGCCGACGGGTGAAGTCGTCTCGTTCAAAGACCCCGAAGGGCGTCCGACGGTATTCCAGCACCTGCCCAAGCTTCAAGGCGCCAAGTGGACGGCGGTCGGGCGCCTGGACATCAATACCGAGGGCCTGCTGCTCTTCACCACGTCGGGTGATCTGGCCAATCGGCTGATGCATCCGAGCTACGGCGCCGAGCGCGAATACGCCGTGCGGGTGCTGGGCGAACTCGATGCCGCCGCACGCGACGAACTGCTCCAGGGCGTGCAACTCGGCGATGGCCCGGCACGCTTTCTCAGTCTTGAAGAGGCGGGCGGCGAGGGCGCCAATCGATGGTGGCGCGTGGTCATCTCCGAAGGCCGCAACCGGGAGGTGCGACGCATGTTCGAGGCGGTCGGGCTGACGGTGAGCCGGCTCATCCGGGTGCGCTACGCCAGCGTGCTATTGCCCGCCGG
>JAJTBQ010000344.1 GCA_021286835.1 Thiomonas sp. | reverse complement strand
TGGGGCGGCCCGGCGTTTTCTCATGAGGCAACGCCCTAAAATGGCGGTTTGCCAGGCAACGCCGACACGCGCGCGCCGGGCGCCCCACCTCCCGTTCACCATGACTTCCAAGCGCCGATTCTTCGTCACCACCGCCCTGCCCTACGCCAACGGCCCGTTCCACATCGGCCACATCATGGAGTACATCCAGGCCGACACCTGGGTTCGCTTCCAGCGCATGCAGGGCCACGAGGTGCACTTCGTCGGTGCCGATGACGCCCATGGCGCTCCCATCATGATTGCCGCCGAGAAGGCCGGCAAGACCCCCCAGCAGTTCGTCGCCGACATCGCCGCGGGGCGGCCGCAGTACCTCGACGGCTTTCACATCCGCTTCGACAACTGGCACAACACCGACGGCCCGGAGAACCACCAGCTCGCGCAGGACATCTACCGCGCGCTGCGCAAGAACGGCCTGATCGCGATGCGCGACATCGAGCAGTTTTTCGATCCCGTCAAAGGCATGTTCCTGCCCGATCGCTACATCAAGGGCCAGTGCCCCAAGTGCGGCGCGGCCGACCAGTACGGCGACGCCTGCGAGGTGTGCGGCGCGGTCTACGCCCCCACCGAGCTTAAACATCCCTACTCCACGCTGTCGGGCGCCACGCCCGAACTGCGCAAGAGCGAGCACTACTTCTTTCAACTGTCGTCCGACCGCTGCGCCGACTATCTGCGTGACTGGACCCAGGCCAGCAACGCCCAGGGCGCACCGCACCTTCAAGCCGAAGTGCTCAACAAGGTGCGCGAGTGGTTCGCGACCGACGAGCACGGTCACGGCGGCCTGGCTGACTGGGACATCTCGCGCGACGCACCCTACTTCGGCATCGAGATTCCCGACGCGCCCGGCAAGTATTTCTATGTCTGGCTCGACGCCCCCATCGGCTACCTCGCCAGTCTGAAGAACCATTTCGACAAGGGCCAGGCCGCGCAGCACTGGCACGGCCCGTCGCGCACCACGCAGAGTTTCGACACCTTCGTGGCCGATCCGGCCGTGGAGCAGGTGCACTTCATCGGCAAGGACATCGTCTACTTCCACACCCTGTTCTGGCCAGCCATGTTGCATTTCTCGGGTCGGAAGACGCCGAGTCAGATCAACGTGCACGGCTTCGTCACCGTCGGCGGCGAGAAGATGAGCAAGAGCCGGGGCACCGGCATCTCGCCGCTGAAGTACCTCGACCTCGGCCTCAATCCCGAATGGCTGCGCTACTACCTCGCCGCCAAGCTCACCGCGCGCGTGGAAGACGTCGACTTCACGCCGGAAGATTTCGTCGCCCGGGTCAACAGCGACCTCATCGGCAAATACGTCAACATCGCCAGCCGCGCCGCCAAATTCATCAGCCAGTATTTCGACGGCAAACTGGCCTACTCACGCGGTGGCGACGATCTGCGGGCCGCCGCCCGCGCACTCGCCGACGATGTGGCGGCCGCGTATGAACACCGTGAATACGCGCGCGCGCTGCGCGAAATCATGGCCTATGCCGATCGCATCAACGCCGCCTTCGACGCCGCCCAGCCCTGGATTCTGGCCAAAGATGATGCCCGCCGCGCCGAGCTGCAAGACGCCTGCTCGCAGGCCTTGGCCGGGTTCTGGCTGCTGTCGGTCATGCTCGGCCCGGTGCTGCCGGCGCTCACCGCCCGCGTGGCCCGCGAGTTGTTCGGTCTCGAGCGCGACTTCCTCTGGAGCGATGCCACCGAGCTGCCGCACCATGCCGCGCCCTACCAACACCTGATGCAGCGCATCGACCCCAAGCGCCTCGACGCCCTGTTCGAGACCGACCCACCCCCGGATGCCCCGACGGCGGCCAAGGTTTCCGCCACACCCATGACCTCCCCCGTTCCCACTGCCGAGACGGCGCAAGACCCCTTCATCACGATCGACGATTTCGCCAAGATCGATCTGCGCATCGCCCGCATCCAGCACGCCGAGGCCGTGGAAGGCTCCACCAAACTGCTGCGCCTCACCCTCGACGTGGGCGAGACCGGCCCGGATGGGCAACCGCGCACGCGCAATGTGTTCTCGGGCATCTCCAGCGCCTACAAACCCGACGATCTCATCGGCAAACTCACCGTGCTGGTGGCCAATCTGGCGCCCCGCAAGATGAAGTTCGGTCTCAGCGAAGGCATGGTGCTGGCCGCCAGCAGCGAGGACGAAAAGAGCCAGCCCGGCCTCTACATCCTCGAACCCCATGCCGGCGCGAAGCCGGGCATGCGGGTGCG
>JAJTBQ010000343.1 GCA_021286835.1 Thiomonas sp. | reverse complement strand
TCAGGAGCATCGCACCACCATGGCCGGACATTCCAAATGGGCCAATATCCAGCACCGCAAAGGCCGCCAGGACGAAAAGCGCGGCAAGGTCTGGACCAAGATCATCCGTGAAATCTCGGCAGCGGCCCGTCTGGGCGGAGGCGACCCCACCGCCAACCCCCGCCTGCGGCTGGCGATCGACAAGGCCAAGGCGGCCAATATGCCCGCCGACACGGTGAAGAAAAACATCGACAAGGCCACCGGCGCGCTCGAAGGCGTGCATTACGAAGAAATCCGCTATGAAGGCTATGGCGTGGGCGGCGCGGCGCTCATCATCGACTGCCTCACCGACAACCGGGTACGCACGGTGGCCGAAGTCCGCCATGCGCTATCAAAGCACGGTGGCAATCTGGGCACCGAGGGTTCGGTGGCTTTCCAGTTCAAGCATTGCGGACAGCTGATCTACGCCCCGGGCACCTCGGAGGACAAGGTGATGGAGGCCGCGCTCGAAGCCGGCGCGGACGACGTGATCAGCGACGACGACGGCGCCATCGAGGTGCTGACCCCGCCGGCGCACTTCGAGGCCGTGCGCGCGGCGCTCGAGGCCGCGTCCCTGCAGCCCGAGCTGGCCGTCATCACCATGCGCGCCGACAACTCGGTCGAGCTCGCGGGCGACGACGCCGAAAAGATGCAGAAACTCATCGATGCCCTGGAAGACCTCGACGATGTGCAAGAGGTCTATCACAACGCCGTCTTCGGTTAAGGCGCCCACACACCATGAAACTCCTCGTCATCGGTTCCGGCGGACGTGAACACGCCATTGCCTGGAAGCTGGCGCAGTCGCCCCGCGTCCAGATGGTCTATGTCGCGCCGGGCAACGGCGGCACCGCGCTGGACGGCCGCCTCAGCAACCTGCAGGTGGCGAATGCCGAAGAGCTGGCCGAGTTCTGCGTGCGCGAAAAAATCGCCTACACCGTGGTCGGGCCCGAAGCGCCGCTGGCCGCGGGCATCGTCGACGGCTTTCGCGCCCGCGGCCTGAAAATCTTCGGCCCCACGCGCGCCGCCGCCCAACTGGAAAGCTCCAAGGCTTTTTCCAAAGACTTCATGGCGCGGCACCACATTCCCACCGCGGCCTATGCCACGTTCGAAGATGCCGCGGCGGCCCATGCCTATGTGGACGCGCACGGCGCGCCCATCGTCGTCAAAGCCGATGGCCTGGCCGCGGGCAAGGGCGTGGTGGTGGCGCAGACGGCGGACGAAGCCCACGCCGCCATCGACGACATGCTGCAGGCCAACCGCTACGGCGTGCAGCACAACGCCGGCCGCGCCCGCGTGGTCATCGAAGCATTTTTGCAGGGCGAGGAAGCCAGCTTCATCGTCATGGTCGACGGCCTGCATGTACTCGCGCTGGCCTCCAGCCAGGACCACAAGCGCCTGCTCGACGGCGACAACGGACCCAACACCGGCGGCATGGGCGCCTACTCACCGGCGCCCGTGGTCACGCCCGAGATTCACGCCCGGGTGATGCGCGAGATCATCCAGCCCACCGTCAAGGGCATGGCGGCCGACGGCATTCCCTTCACCGGCTTTCTCTATGCCGGACTGATGATCGACACCCAGGGCCGAGCCAAGACGCTGGAATTCAACTGCCGCATGGGCGACCCGGAAACCCAGCCCATCATGGCTCGCCTCAAGAGCGACCTCTCCGTGGTGTTCGAGAAGGCCATCGCCGGTCAGCTCGACCAGGTGGAACTGGAGTGGGACCGCCGCACCGCCCTGGGCGTGGTGCTCGCCGCGCACGGCTACCCTGAGAGCCCGCGCAAAGGCGACGCGATCACCGGCATTCCTCCCGAGGCGGCCGACTGCATCACCTTCCACGCCGGCACCACACTCGACGCGCAGGGCGTGCTGCGTGCGTCGGGCGGCCGGGTGCTGGCCGTCACCGCCCTGGGCGATTCGCCGCGCATCGCGCAGCAGCGGGCCTACGAGGCCATCAACACGATTCATTTCGACGGCATGCAATACCGCCGGGACATCGGCTGGCGCGCGATCAAACGCTGAGATCGACCCAGAGCGCGGGCGCTTTCAGCCGAAGCCCCCGCCGCCCGGGGTTTCGATGACAAACACGTCGCCAGCCCGCATGTCCACGCTGGCTGAAGACGGCAAGGTTTCGACGCTGCCGTCCGCGCGCTCCACCCTGTTGAGACCCACCGCCCCGGGCGCGCCGCCATGCAGGCCGAACGCCGGCACGCGCCGCCCATTGGAGAGAATGCTCGCGGTCATCG
>JAJTBQ010000029.1 GCA_021286835.1 Thiomonas sp. | reverse complement strand
GCTGACCTCTTGCATGCCATGCAAGCGCTCTCCCAGCTGAGCTATACCCCCGAAAGCAAACCAACATTCTATACCGAAATTTTTCGGCAGCGCAAGCATTTTTGCGATCTGCCGAATCTATCATCAGTGGCGCGCACCCTCGGAATGCGTCGCTTCAGCCGAAGCCACCGGCACCCCTGCCTCCTTTGCGCCGCTCTCGTCTTCGAGCGCGACGGGAACTTGTTCAAGGGCCAGATCCAGAACCTGATCGATCCATTTCACCGGGATGATGGCGAGATTGGACTTCACATTCTCCGGCATCTCCTGAAGGTCCTTGACGTTCTCCTCGGGAATCAGCACCGTCTTGATGCCGCCACGCAAAGCAGCAAGCAGCTTTTCCTTCAGCCCGCCAATACCAAGAACCTCACCCCGCAGCGTAATTTCGCCCGTCATGGCGACCTCCGCCTTGACGGGAATGCCTGTCATTGCCGACACGATCGCGGTCGTCATGGCAATGCCCGCGCTCGGGCCATCCTTGGGTGTCGCGCCTTCGGGAACGTGAATGTGAAGGTCGCGCTTCTCGAACAGTTCGTCCTTGATGCCCAGGCGGCGCGCGCGAACGCGCACCACGGTGCGTGCCGCCTCGACCGACTCCTTCATCACATCGCCCAGAGATCCTGTACGCAGGATGGCGCCTTTGCCAGGCATGGCAGTCGCTTCGATGGTCAGCAAGTCGCCGCCCACCTCGGTCCAGGCCAGGCCAACGACCTGCCCGACCTGGCTCTGTTTCTCGGCCATGCCAAAGTTGAAACGTCTCACCCCAAGGAAGTCATGGAGATTGTCTTCGGTGACCACCACTTGATCGGTGTAGGTCTTCAACAGGCGCCCCTTGACGGCCTTGCGGCAAATGCGCGAAATCTCACGTTCCAGCGAACGCACCCCGGCCTCTCGAGTGTAATAGCGAATGAGGCCTCGAATGGCGCTCTCGGTAACGTCGAGTTCGTCGGACTTCACCCCGTTGTTCTTCATCTGCTTGGGCAACAGATAACGTTGAGCGATGCTGACTTTTTCGTCCTCGGTGTAGCCCGCCAGCCGGATCACTTCCATGCGATCGAGCAGTGCCGGTGGAATGTTGAGCGAATTCGAGGTCGCGACGAACATCACGTCGGACAGATCGAAATCGACCTCGACGTAGTGATCGCTGAACGTGTGATTCTGTTCGGGATCGAGCACCTCGAGCAAGGCCGAGGATGGATCACCGCGGAAATCCATGCCGAGTTTGTCCACCTCGTCGAGCAGGAACAGAGGGTTGCGGACAGCCACCTTGTTCAGACTCTGGAGAATCTTGCCGGGCATCGCGCCGATGTAGGTGCGACGATGGCCCCGGATCTCGGCCTCGTCCCGCACCCCGCCCAGGGCCATGCGCACGAACTTGCGCCCCGTGGCGCGGGCGATGGATTGGCCGAGCGAGGTTTTGCCGACCCCCGGGGGGCCGACCAGACAGAGGATGGGCGCCTTGACCTTGTCCACGCGCTGTTGAACCGCGAGGTACTCCAGGATGCGTTCCTTGACCTTTTCAAGCCCGTAGTGATCTTCTTCAAGCACCTCTTCGGCAAAGGCGAGATCGTGACGCACCTTGCTCTTCTTGGCCCAGGGCAAGCCGACCAGTACGTCGAGATAGTTGCGCACCACGGTCGCCTCGGCCGACATTGGCGACATCAGCTTGAGTTTCTTGAGCTCGCCTTCGGCCTTCTTCTTGGCGTCCTTGGGCATGCGCGCAGCCTTGATCTTCTTCTCGATCTCTTCGATGTCAGCGCCTTCCTCGCCCTCGCCCAGTTCCTTCTGGATGGCCTTGACCTGTTCGTTCAGGTAGTACTCGCGCTGGCTCTTCTCCATCTGCCGCCGCACGCGGCCACGGATACGCTTCTCGACCTGAAGGATGCCCACTTCACGCTCGAGCTGTTCGAGCAGATTCTCCAGACGGGCATGCACATCGTGCAGATCCAGAACCGATTGCTTCTGCTCGAGCTTGAGCGGAAGATGGGCGGCAATCGTGTCGGCCAGACGACCCGGGTCATCGATGCCTGAAATCGAAGTGAGAATCTCCGGGGGAATTTTCTTGTTCAGTTTGACGTACTGATCGAACTGCGCCACGACCGCGCGCCGCATGGCCTCGGATTCCGCACTCGACTCCGAACTGGAGGCGATGGGGACCGCCTCGCAGGCAAAGAACTCGCCGTTGTCACGGATGTTCAGCGCGTTGGCCCGCTGCGCGCCTTCGACCAGCACCTTGACGGTGCCGTCAGGCAGCTTGAGCATCTGCAGAATGCTCGACAGACAACCGACCTCGAACAGATCATCGGGCTTGGGCTCGTCCTTGGCCGCAGCTTTCTGAGCGACCAGCATGATCTGCTTGCCGCTTTCCATGGCGGATTCCAGCGCCTTGATCGACTTGGGACGCCCCACAAACAAGGGAATCACCATGTGGGGGAAAACGACCACATCGCGCAAAGGCAGCAAAGGCAGCGCGGTCAGGTCGGTGTTTTGCTCAGGGGTATCGGACATGTAGGTCACCCGAAAAGAAGTTGGTGTGCAGATGGGGACACGGACCGGATTTGCAAGCGGGCATCAGGACGGCGTCCCGCCTGCCGTCCTCAAGTTCCCGAAGCCTTGGCGGCGTCTTCGTAGATGAGCAGCGGCTTGGCACCTGCCGAAATCACGTTCTCGTCCACGACGACGCTCGCCACGCCTTTGGCATTGGGCAGATCGAACATCAGATCGAGCAGCGCCTGCTCGACAATCGATCGCAGGCCGCGTGCGCCGGTCTTGCGTTCAAGCGCCCTGCGCGCAATCGCGTCGAGTGCTGCCGGGCGAAATTCCAGCTTGATCCCGTCCATCTCGAACAGTTTCTGATACTGCTTGACCAGCGAGTTCTTCGGCGCGGTGAGAATTTCGATCAACGCACCCTCGTCGAGTTCTTCCAGCGCAGCCACCACTGGCAGACGGCCCACCAATTCGGGAATCAGACCAAACTTGACGAGATCTTCCGGCTGAGCCTGAAGGAAAGTTTCGGACACGCTGCGTTCGGATTGGGTTTTCACCGTGGCCGAGAAACCGATACCCGACTTCTCGGACCGGTTTCGAATCACCTTCTCCAGACCGTCGAACGCACCGCCGCAGATAAACAGGATGTTGGTCGTGTCGACCTGAATGAAATCCTGATTCGGGTGCTTGCGCCCCCCTTGCGGCGGCACCGAGGCCATCGTGCCTTCAATCAGTTTGAGCAAAGCCTGCTGCACGCCTTCGCCCGATACGTCGCGGGTGATGCTGGGGTTGTCCGATTTTCGGGAGATTTTGTCGATCTCGTCGATGTAAACGATCCCGCGCTGCGCGCGCTCGATCTCGTAATTGCAGTTTTGCAGCAGTTTCTGAATGATGTTCTCGACGTCCTCGCCCACATAGCCAGCTTCAGTCAGTGTCGTGGCGTCGGCGATGACGAAGGGCACGTTGAGCAGGCGCGCCAGCGTCTGCGCCAGCAAGGTCTTGCCCGAGCCCGTGGGGCCGACCAGCAGGATGTTGCTCTTGGCCAGTTCGACGTCGCTGGTCTGTCCGATGTGCTTGAGTCGCTTGTAATGGTTGTACACCGCGACGGCCAGAATGCGCTTGGCCGCCTCCTGGCCGATCACATACTGGTCCAGGATGGTCTTGATCTCCGACGGCGTGGGCAGATCGGCGTTGGCCACTTTGCCGTGGGTATCTGCCGCGGTGACTTCATCGCGGATGATTTCATTGCACAGGTCGATGCACTCGTCGCAGATGAACACCGACGGACCCGCGATGAGCTTCTTGACCTCGTGCTGGCTCTTCCCGCAGAACGAGCAGTACAGGGTTTTTTCACCCGAAGACGATTTTTTCTCAGCCATGAGCGTGTGGATTAACGGTCGGGATCAGGATCGTTTGGCGATCACTTCGTCGATCAGCCCATAGTCCTTGGCCTGATCTGCGGACATGAAAAAGTCGCGGTCCGTATCGGTTGCGATTTTTTCGAGGGGCTGCCCGGTTCGTTCGGCCAGAATGCCGTTGAGCCGTTCGCGCAAATAAAGAATCTCACGTGCCTGGATCTCGATGTCAGAAGCCTGGCCCTGCGCGCCACCCAGCGGCTGGTGAATCATGATGCGCGAATTCGGCAGCGAGTAGCGCTTGCCCTTCGCTCCCGCCGCCATCAGGAACGCGCCCATGCTCGCCGCAATACCCGTACAGAGAGTCGACACATCGGGCTTGATGAACTGCATGGTGTCGAAGATCGCCATGCCTGCGGACACCGAGCCCCCGGGGGAATTGATGTAGAGAGAGATGTCTTTGTCGGGGTTTTCCGACTCGAGAAACAGCAGTTGGGCCACGACCAGATTGGCCATCTGATCGTTGATCGGGCCCACCAGAAAAATCACGCGCTCGCGCAGCAGGCGTGAATAAATATCGTAGGCGCGCTCACCGCGGCCGCTTTGCTCGATGACCATGGGCACCAGGCCCAGGTTTTGAATATCAGTAGCGCTCATGGAAGGGAAAAACGTGAAGGTGGAGACAGATTAGCACGCACTTTGGCCAGCGGAGGCAAGCCTGCCGGATTTCCGTACCGGGTTTGCGGTGGACACAACAGACAGGCCAAAACAAAAGCCGCTGCGCGACCAGGCGCGCAGCGGCTTTCAGCCTGCGGAGAACGATCAGTTCCGGCCCATCAGCTCATCGAAACCGAGGGTCTTGTCGGTGGTCTGCGCCTGGGCGAAGACAAAATCCGTCACGTTGTTTTCCATGACGATGGCCTCGGCTTGCGCCATGCGCTCCTGATCGGCGTAGTACCAGCGCACCAGATCCTGCGGCTGCTCGTAGCTGGCGGCAAGCTCCTCCACGTAGGTGCGAACCTGCTCCGGCTTGGCCTGCAGATCGTGTTGCTTGACCAGTTCCGAGACGATCAGCCCCAGGCGGACACGGCGCTCCGCCTGCTCCTTGAACAGCTCGGGCGGCAGCGGGGCCTTGTCGGCGTCCTTCATGCCGCGCTCCGCCAGATCCTGGCGGGCGCTGGCCATCAACTCGCCCATCTCGTTCTGCACCAGCGCGCTGGGCAGTTCGACCGCCACGGCCTTTTGCAGCAGTTCCATCACGGCCAGCTTGTTGCGCTGGCTCAGACGCGATTTGACTTCGCGACCGAGGTTGTTGCGGATGTCGTCGCGCAGACGCTGCACATCGCCGTCCGCCACGCCCAGCGCCTTCGCAAAGTCGGCATCGACTTGCGGCAGCAGTGGCCACTCGACCTGGGTGACCTTGAGCGTGAACTGGGCGGTCTTCCCTGCGACCGCGCGCCCCTGGTAATCCTCAGGAAAGTGCAACTCGAAAATCTTGCTCTGCCCGGCTTGCAGCCCCTTGGTGGCGGCCTCGAACTCGGGCAGCATGCGGCCTTCGCCTTGAACGAAGATGAATCCTTCGGCCTTGCCGCCTTCGAAGGCGGTGCCGTCGATGCGACCTTCGAAATCGACCGTGACGCGGTCACCATCCTGGACTTCCAGCCCTTCGGAGGTCTGTCCGCCCGGAGCAGCCTGACCGCGCACGACAAATTCGGTGCGCTGTTTGCGCAGCACGTCGAGCGTCTTGTCGATGGCAGCCTCGTCCACCGAAGCCGTCACGCGCTCGATCGCCTGGGACGAAAGATCGGGGATCTGCACGTCGGGATAGACCTCGAACACGGCATCGAAAGCCATCACATCCGCCTCGACGCCTTCAGTCTTGGGCGTGAACTGGGGCGAACCGGCCACGCGCAGGCGCGCGGTGGTGGCGACGTCGTAGAAGGCATTGCCGATCTTGTCCTGCAGAACCTCCATCTCCACCGACGGCGCATAACGTTGCGTCACCATGGCCATGGGGACCTTGCCCGGACGGAAGCCCGGCAGGCGCAAGGTCCGGCTCAGGCTCTTCAGGCGGGAGTTGATTTCGTTCTGCACGGCGGCCTTGGGAACGGTCACGGTCACACGGCGCTGCAGTTTGTCCAGGGTTTCGACAGTCATGGGAAAGTCCAGTATTCAAAAAGGGATCAATTGCCGCCAAGCCAGTGCTTGCCGGTTGGTGCGAGAGGGGGGACTCGAACCCCCACGCCCGTGAAGGCGTCAGGACCTAAACCTGGTGCGTCTACCAATTTCGCCACCCTCGCCAGGTGATCTGATGCCCAAAGCCGCGCTTCGCGCACAGCGACGGCTGTTGTCGCGGCCACAGCGTTTTTTGGGCAATCGGCTATTCTAGCCGCCCGACATCGCCCCCTCGATGCCGTGTCGCACATGCCCCTGTCCAACCCCTCCGAATCCATCATCGGGCCACCTCCCGGCTCATCGGCCTATTACGCCCTGCAACGCTGCCCGCCCGAATCGCGGGATGGGCTCAAACATCTGCTGGACGTGCATGTGCAGGTGCGCAGCATCGTCATGACGGTCAGCGATGCCGCGGTCGCCCAGGCCAAGCTGGCCTGGTGGCGCGGCCAGATCGAGGCGCTCGAACAGGGTCGTCAGGCCGATCATCCGAGCCTTCGCGCTCTTGCCCCCCATCTGCAGGCACAAGGCCTGCAGCCCAGTGCGCTCTTGGGTGTGATCGAAAGCGTGGCGATCGATCTGCGGCAAAACCGCTGGATGGACCGCGCCGCCCTCCTGCACTACTGCCGCGCGGGCAGCGGGCAAACCTTGCGCTGCGCCGCGGGCTTGCTGGGTCTGACTTCCCCTGCAGCGATCGACGCCGCCGAGGAGCTGGGCTGTGGGCTGCGTCTGGCCAGCGCCATTCGGCACCTCGGACGCGATGTCGCACAAGGCCGGGTGTATCTGCCGCTCGATGCGCTGCAAGAGCATGGCGTCACGGCAGCGCAATTGCAGCAGCGCGACCTCAACCCGCCCATCCGTGCGCTGCTGCAAAGCGAGACCAGGCACGCCCTGACCGCCTTGCATGCGGCCCGGGAAGGGCTGGCGCCCTTCCCCATCGCACAGACCGCGCCCCTGATCGCGCAGGCCGCGCTTTATGCGGCGCTGCTGCGCGAAATCGAACGGGCGGACTACGCCGTGCTGCACCAGCGCATCAGCCTGACGCCTCTGCGCAAGCTCTGGATCAGCCGAAGCTGCACCTGGCATCGCGTTGCCTGAGGTCTTTCAGGCCCGTTCCAGTTCGGCGCGAAGGGCGCGGTATTCGTCCAGGGCCTCCGGGTTGGCCAGTGCGGAGATGTTCTTCACAGGGTCGCCATGGATCAGATTGCGTACCGCGATTTCCACGATCTTGTTGCTCTTGGTACGCGGAATGTCGCGCACCTGCACGATCCGGGCGGGAACGTGGCGCGGCGTGGTGTTGTTGCGGATCTGCCGCTTGATCGCGTCGATCAGTGCGTCGTCGAGCACCACCCCGTCGCGCAGACGCACGAACAGCACGACCCGTACATCGCCGTAGGTCCCGGGCGGCCAGTTCTGCCCGATCACGATCGATTCCAGCACCGCTTCGATCCGCTCGACCTGACGGTAGATCTCCGCCGTGCCGATGCGCACGCCGCCCGGATTCAGCGTGGCATCCGAACGGCCAAAAATGATGTAGCCGCCGTGCGCCGTGCGCTCGATGTAGTCGCCGTGCCACCACACGTTCGGAAACTGCGCGAAGTAGGCGTCGTGATACTTCTGCGCACCCTGTTCCAGGCTGCCGTCCACCAGAAAGCCCAGGGGCATGGAGGGGAAGGGCTTGACACAGACCAGCTCGCCCTTTTGCCCATCGGGCAACGGTTTGCCATCGTCGTCCGCCACGATCACGGCCATGCCCAGGGCGCAAGCTTGAATCTCGCCGCGCCAGACCGGATTCATGGGCGAGCCGGCGATGAAGCAGGCCACCAGATCGGTCCCGCCTGAAAGCGAGCTGAGACAGAGGTCGGATTTCACTTTGCCGTAGACATAGTCGAAACCCTCGGGTGCCAGCGGCGAGCCGGTCGACATCAGCGTGCGAAGGGCGCTGAGCCTATGGGTCTGCATCGGCGCGATACCGGACTTGCCCAGTGCCTCGATGAACTTGGCCGACGTGCCCAGATGCGTGAAATCGACCGCATCGGCATAGTCGAACAGAATGGCGTTGTCGCGCAGACCAGGGGAACCGTCGTAAAGGCAGACCGTGGCCCCCTGGCTGAGGGCGGACATCAGCCAGTTCCACATCATCCAGCCGCAGGTGGTGAAGAAGAACACGCGGTCTTCAGGGTGGATATCGACCTGCAGACGCATCTCGGCCAGGTGCTTGAGCAACACCCCGCCTGCGCGGTGCACGATGCATTTCGGCGCGCCCGTGGTGCCGCTGGAATACAGGATGTAGACGGGATGATCGAAGGGCTGCGGCACGAACTGCACGGCCCGGGGCTGGAAAGCCTCGAGCGCCTCTTCCCAGATCTGCGCACCAGCTATGGCGGCCAGGTCCGGTGGCTGTCCCTTCGCCTGGGCCACATAGGGCACGACGACGGTTTTCACCACGGAGGGCAGTTGCGGCACCAGCTCGGCGAGCTTGTCGAGGTTGGAAAACGTCTTGCCGTTGTAGAAATAGCCATCGCAGGCCATGAGCACCTTGGGCTGGGTCTGGCCGAAGCGGTCGAGTACGCCCTGCACGCCGAAGTCGGGCGAAGCCGAAGTGAATGTCGCGCCGAGACTGGTGGCCGCCAGCATGGCGATCGCCGTTTCGGGCATATTGGGCATATAGGCCGCGACCCGGTCTCCAGCCTGGACACCCCAATGCGCCAGGGCTTGCTGCAGACGGGAGACTTCGGCGTGCAGATCGCGCCAGCTCAGGGTGCGCTGCACCTGATCCTCGCCCCAGAAATGCAGCGCCACGGCATCGTCGTTTCGACGCAGAAGATTCTGGGCAAAGTTGAGGCGGGCGTCGGGAAAGAACCGTGCACCGGGCATGCGCCCGGCATCGACCAGCACCCGCTCACCCTTGTGTTCCGCGATCACGCCCGAGGTCTCCCACACCGCATCCCAGAACTTGGCCTGCTCCGCAACCGACCAATCGAGCATGTCCTGGTAGGTTTGCAATTGCAGACCGTGGCGGTCATTCACCCAGTGACGGAAGGCCTCGACGTGGGAGGCAGCGATGCGTTGAGGCTGCGGCGACCACAGCGGTTGATTTTGTTCAGAATCTGGCATGACGCAATCTCGAAAGGATTTCAGGCACGCTTGGAAGCAGCGTTCAGTGTGAGCAAGGTACGCAGCATATCGGGCAGCGGGGCGCTCTTGCGCTTGGGAAAATCCACCCACACCACGCGGGAGCCGCCACTGGCATAGATCGTGTCGGGATCGTCGGTGCGGCTGAGCAGCGTGTAGGTATCGAAACTCGAACGTCCCACGTCGGTGGTGTAGAGCCGCGCCAGCACCTCGCCCGGATACCTCAGCTCCGTCTGAAAATTGCAGAACGCATTGACGATCACCGGCCCCAGTCCTTCGGGATTGGCCGGCACGCCGGTCTCGCGCAGCCACTCCAGCCGGATGATCTCCATGAAGCGGAAATAGATCGTGTTGTTCACATGGCCCATCACATCCATGTCGCCCCAGCGGATGGGCATGGTCATGGTGTGGACCAGTTGTTTTTGTTCAGGGATTTCGAATCGCATGAGGATGCCCTTCAAACACCCATGCCGTCGTCGGCGGTGAGGACGGCGCCATTGACCAGGCCGCTCTGTCCGCTGGCCAGCATGACCAGCAGAACATCGAGGTCTTCGGGCTTGCCCAGGCGCTTGCGCGGCAACATCTGCAAAAGCCGCTGGCCGGATTCCGTCTGCCAATGATGGTGATTCATCTCCGTATCGATATAGCCGGGGCACAGCGCATTCACGTTGATGCCGTACTTGCCCCACTCCACCGCCATGGCCCGCGTCATATGGACGACGGCCGCCTTGCTCATGGCGTAGATACCCAGCTTGGGCATCACCCGCAGCCCCGCGACCGACGCCACGTTGATGATGCGCCCGCCGGCCCAGGTGCCCGGCGTCACCCCCAGGGAACGCGCCACCATGCGGCGTGCCACCTCCTGCGCCACGAAGAACGCGCCCCGCACATTGGTGCCGAAGATCTCGTCGAAGTCATCCGGCGCGGCATCGAGCAGTTTCTGCTGCGCCGAGATGCCCGCGTTGTTCACCAGAATGTCGATCGGCCCCATCTCGGTCTCGGCATGCGCCACGGCGGCCTTGATGCTGGCCGTATCGGTGACGTCGAGTTCGACCACATGGGCATCGCCCCCCTGGCCTTCGATGCGCGCGCGCAGTTCCTTCAAACGCTCCATGCGCCGGCCACTGAGGACCACCGCCGCCCCGGCCTGCGCCAGCACTTCGGCGAATCGCCAGCCCAGGCCGCTGGATGCGCCCGTCACCAGGGCCACGCGGCCCGAGAGTTCAATTGTGTACGCCATGGATTCCATCCTTGAGGTGTAAGCGCAGGATGCCAGCGAACACCCGCTCACCCTGCGTCGATGACCCCATGGTAGGGCCACGCCCCTGGCGCTGGCTGAGTTCGCGCCGACTGCAAACCTCGGCGAGCTTGGCGCCCTGCTGAAACCCGGGCGCAATGCGGGCCGGCGCGACGCCGGCCCGCATTGCCGATAATGGCGATATGTCCGAACGCATCATTCCCATCGTCGATCATCACTACGCCGCGAGCGTGCCGCCCGTACCTGCGGACCCCGGCACGGCGTCCACGCTGCCGATCGACCGGTTTCGCCGACCCTTGCACGACCTGCGGATTTCGGTCACCGATCGCTGCAACTTTCGCTGCACCTACTGCATGCCGAAAGAGATTTTCGACAAGCACTACGAATTTCTGCCGCACGGCGATCTGCTGAGCTTCGAGGAGATCACCCGCGCCGCACGGGTCTTCATCGACCTGGGCGTGCGCAAGATCCGCCTCACCGGCGGCGAGCCCTTGCTGCGAAAAAACCTCGAACGGCTGGTCGAGATGCTGCACGCGCTGCGCACCCCCGAGGGCTCGCCACCCGAGCTGACCCTGACGACCAACGGCTCCATCCTCGCCCGCAAGGCGCAGGCCCTCAAGGAGGCGGGGCTGGACCGAGTCACCGTCAGCCTCGACGCGTTGGACGACGCCGCCTTCCGCCAGATGAACGATGTGGATTTTCCGGTGGCCGAGGTGCTGCACGGCATCGACGCGGCACTCGCGGCGGGATTGGGGCCAGTGAAGGTCAACATGGTGGTCAAGCGCGGCACCAACGATGCCCAGATCCTTCCCATGGCCGGCCATTTCCGCGGCACAGGCGCAGTGTTGCGCTTCATCGAGTACATGGACGTGGGCAACACCAACGGCTGGCGCATGGACGAGGTGCTGCCATCGCAGCAGGTCATCGACCGCATCCATGCCGTTCACCCGCTGCACCCGCTGGAGGCCCACAGTGCCGGCGAAACGGCCCAGCGCTGGGCCTATGACGACGGCGCGGGCGAGATCGGCGTGATCTCCAGCGTCACCCGCGCCTTCTGCGCCGACTGCAACCGCGCCCGGTTGTCGATGGAGGGCAAGCTCTACCTCTGCCTCTTCGCCACCCATGGGCACGATGTGCGCGCCCTGCTCCGCGGCGATCCGCACAGCGGCCTGGCGCCGGTCAGCGACGCCCAGCTCCGAGCTGCGCTGGCTCAGGTCTGGACCGCGCGCGACGACCGCTACTCCCTGCTGCGCGGCACCGCGGCCGGTGCCGCCCTGCGCACCGAGCGCCGGGTCGAAATGTCCTATATCGGCGGCTAGGATGAAACGATCCCCGCGCACGCCTTGCCCGCTGCTCCCCACGTGGGGCATCAGTTCCTTCGGAACGGCGGGGCGGAACTGACACCATGTGCGGCATCGCCGGGCGCTTGAACTGGAACGCGCCGATCGACCCTTCGCAGCTCGCTGCGATGATCGGCCGTCTGCATCATCGCGGCCCCGATCAGCAGGGCTTCTACAACAAGGGGCCAATCGGCCTGGCCCACGCCCGACTGAGCATCATCGATCTGTCCAGCGGCGATCAGCCGATGTGCAACGAGGATGGCACCGTCTGGGTGGTCTTCAACGGCGAGATCTTCAACTACGTCGAACTGCGCGCCGAGCTGCAGCGGCGCGGTCATCGCTTCGCCACCCTGTCCGACACCGAAGTACTGGTGCATCTGTATGAGGACCATGGCGACGCCCTGGTCGATCAGCTCAATGGTCAGTTCGCCTTCGCCCTCTGGGACGTGCCGCGCCAGCGTCTGCTGCTGGCGCGCGACCGCACCGGCATCCGGCCGCTGTTCCACACCCCCGTCCCGGGCGGTCTGGCCTTTGCCTCCGAGGTCAAGGCGCTGTTCGCTCTGCCCGAAGTCCCGCGCCGCCTCGATGCGCAAGCACTGGGCGAGGTCTTCACCTACTGGGCGCCTCTGCCCCCGCACGCCGTATTCGAGGGCATCGAATCCCTGCCCCCCGGCCATGTGATGACGGTGGACGCCCGCGGCACCCAGGTTCGCCGCTACTGGGACTGGACCTTTCCGGCCGCGCCCATCGAGGCCGACCGCGGTGCAGACGCCTACGCCGAGGCGCTGCGCGACCTGCTGATCGACGCCGTGCGGCTGCAACTGCGCGCCGACGTGCCGGTGGCGGCCTACCTCAGCGGCGGCCTGGATTCGTCCATCGTCACCACGCTCATCCGCCACTACACCGACACGCCGCTTCGCACCTTTTCCCTCACCTTCGACGACGCCGAATTCGACGAGAGCCCCTGGCAGCAACAGCTCGTGCGGCATCTGGGCACCGAGCACACCACGATTCACTGCACCCGCGCCGACATCGCCGCCGCGTTTCCGCGCGCCATCGCCCACACCGAAACCCCCATCGTGCGCACCGCGCCGGCGCCGATGATGCTGCTCGCCGGCGGGGTGCGCGCCGCGGGTTACAAGGTGGCCCTCACGGGCGAAGGCGCCGACGAAGTGTTCGGCGGCTACGACCTGTTCAAGGAAGCGCGGGTACGCCGTTTCATCGCCCGGCAGCCTGCGTCGCGCTGGCGCCCCCGTCTGCTTGAACGCCTCTATCCCTACCTCAAGCATTCGCCGGCCGCGGGCCGGGCGATGACCGAGCGTTTCTTCCGCGAAGGCGAAGCCCACTTCCGCGAGCCCTGGTTCGCCCATCTGCCCCGTTGGACCACCACAAGGCGCCTGACCGGCTTTCTGGCCCCCGACTGGCGCGCCGCGGCCACCGCCACCGACCCCATCGACGCGATCGCCGCGCAACTCCCTGCCGACATCTCCCGTTGGGAACCGTTGTGCCAGGATCAATACATCGAAGCGCACACCCTCATGTCGGGTTATCTGCTGTGCTCGCAGGGCGACCGCATGGCCATGGCGCAATCCATCGAGACCCGTTTTCCCTTTCTCGATCACCGACTGATCGACTTCGCCAGCCGTCTTCCACCCCGCTACAAACTCATGGGACTGGTCGAGAAGTATCTGCTCAAGCGCAGCATGGACGGCCTGCTGCCCGATGCCTTGCGTCATCGCACCAAGCAGCCCTATCGCGCCCCCGACAGCCAGAGCTTTTTCCAGAACGGCGAGCCGGTCGATTACGTGGCCGATCTGTTCAGCGCCGCGCGCCTGGCCGAGGCGGGTTACTTCGATCCACAGGCGGCGATCCGCCTGTTCGACAAGGCGCGCGCCGGGAAAGTCATCGGCTTTGGCGACAATATGGCCTTCGTCGGCATGCTCTCCACCCTGCTCCTGCACGACCAGTTCATCCGGCGCTGAACCTCCACCAACCCGCGCGCTTCCATGACCGCCGCTCCGTCCAGCTACGCCGCGCTGCCTGCCGATCTGCTACGCGACCGTGCGACCATCGTGTCGCTCTGGGTGAGCAACCTCGGCCATCCCGGGCGGCGCGAAGACAAGTACGACTGGTTCTACCTGCGCAACCCCGCAGGCCCACCGCAGGTGCTGCTGGCCCGCACACCGGCGGAGGACGGCGTGGCGATCGGTGTCATCGGCCTGGGCACCCGGCAGATGCGCCTGGCCGGTCAAACCATGGACGCGGGCCTTCTGGCCGATTTCGGGGTGGTGGCTGAGCACCGCACCCTGTATCCGGCCATGCTGCTGCAGACCACGCTGCGCGATCGCTTCCTGCCGCAGCTGGGCCTGATCTACGGCTTTCCCAATCCGAAATCCGAACCGGTGGTCAAGCGCCTGGGCTATCGGGTCGCGGGGCGCATGGTGCGTCACGTCCGGGTGCTGCGCAGTGCCAACTACCTGCCGACGCAGATTCCGCATTCGATCCGCCGCATCGTGGGCCACACGGCAGACTGGTGGCGACATGCCTTGCGGCGCACCCGGCATGCCCATGATTTTCGGGGCTACCTGGCCCAATGGCTGGACCAGCCCGACGCCCGGTTCGATGCGCTTTGGGCCGCGCAAAACGATGCGGCGCTTTTGATCGGCGTACGCGATCGACGCTATCTGGCCTGGCGTTTCGAGCAGAAGCCCTGGCGGAAATTCCGCTTTCTCACCCTCAGCGCCAGAAGCGAGGGGCTTGTGGCCTACGCCGTCTGCGAGGTCGTCGGCAAGGTCATGCATGTTCGCGACCTGCTGTGCCACCCGGGCCATCCGGACAGCCTGGATCTGATCTTCGACAGACTGTTCCGCGATGCCTACGCCGACGGCCGCACCAGCGTGTCCTTCGAGTTCCTCGGCCCGGTGGGCATGGTCGACGCGCTGCAGCGTCTGGGCATGGTCGCCCGCGATGCGCGCAATGTGATGTGCACCATGGCCGACACCCGCGCCGAGGCCCTGCACCAGGCCCAGTGGTATCTCACCAGCGCGGACGAGGACTATTAAGAATCCGCCTGACCTGCCCCCTTCAGCCGTCACGGCCGCTTTTACGGAACTGTCGGCGCGCATCCTGCACTCAATCCGTATCGCCGAGGTGCCGCAGGCACGGCGCAAGCAGGAGAGAAACGATGTCTTTGGCCGAACTGGTGCTCTATCTTTTGGGTGTAGGAGTGATCGGACTGGGTGTTGGACTGCTGGTGCAGTTCCGCCGAGACGCGCGCCGCTCGGCGCCGGATTCATCCCTGTGAGCTTCAGCCCGGCTGGTCGGCACCCATGGCCTGGGCCAGCGCTCGGGTCGCGGCCAAAGCGTTCGCATCG
>JAJTBQ010000028.1 GCA_021286835.1 Thiomonas sp. | reverse complement strand
CGCGCTGGGCGCGCAGATAGTCGAGCGAGGCGGCGGTTTCCGCGCTGAGGCCCTGAGCGTTCTGCGACAGCAGGGCGTTCTCGATCCGGGTGGCCAGGGTCTTGCCGAGTTCGACGCCCCATTGATCGAAGGGGTTGATGCCGTAGAGCCAGCCTTCCACCACGGTACGGTGCTCGTAGAGGGCGAGCAGGGCGCCGAGGTGATAGGGGCTGAGTTGCTCCATCCAGATGAAGGTGGACGGCCGGCCGCCGGGGCAGGCGCGGTGATGCGCGGCGCGTGCGGCGGCGTCGGGCGGCATGCCCTGGGCCATCAGTTCGGTCTGCCAGCTCGAGGCGTCCTTGCCGTTCCACAGGGCATCGGCCTGGCCGAGTGCGTTGGCCAGCAGGGCGAGATGCTCTCTCAAATGGCGGTGCCAGGGATGGGCCACGGCGACGATCTCGTGAAACACCGGCACGGCGGCCTGGTGCAGCAACTGAAAATAAGTGTGTTGCACGGGGGTGCCCACGCCGCTGATGACCGCTGGACCGCTGACGTGGACGGGTTGCATGCCGTCGGCGCTGGTGGATTTGCCCAGCGACTCCATGAGCAGTTGCTGCAGATACAGCGGCATGTGCGAGAAGGCGTCGCCGTACAGGCCGATGGACAGCAGCGGCAGCCCGAAGCGCACGCGGTAGGCGTGGGAAAGACCGGCCATCAGGCCGGGGGCGCTTCGCTCCAGCGGTGTTTCGAGGAAGTGCGCGTCCATCGCGTGCGCGCCGGCGTGGAGCTGGGTGACGGTCTCGCGGCCGAAGGCCAGCAACAAGACCAACCCATGCGCGCTCCACAGCGAGAAGCGCCCGCCGATTTCCGGCAGCGAGCGGAAGATCTGATCGGCCGGCAGGCCGAAGCGTTGCAGGGCCAGTTCGGCGTTGGCCGTCAGGGCGACCAGCCTGCTGCGGGCCTTGTCGGCACCGATGCCGTCGCCCAGCCAACGCAGCGCGATGTCGGCGTTGCGCATGACCTCCTGGGTTCGGAAGGACTTGCTGTTGATGACGATCCAGCTGCGCTCGGGCTTGGCCGCGGCCAGTGCGGCGTCGATGGTGGCGCCGTCGAGGTTGGCGACCCAGTGGATGCGGCAGCGGGCGGGCTGGAGCACCGAGATCGCGGTGTAGAGCGCGAGCATCGGGGTTTCCGAGCCCCCGGCACCGAGGTGGATGATGTCCAGCCCCTCGGGGCCGGCGTCCTGCACCAATCGGTCCACCCAGTCGGCCATGCGGGCGAATTCGGCATGCAGAAAATCGGCCGCCGCTTGTGAAGCCGCGTCGCGCCCTTTGGCGCCCAGTCGGGACAGCACATGCCAGGCCGGGCGGTTTTCGCTGCCGTTGAGCACCGTTTTGCTCACCAGATCGTCGGCCTTGTGGGGCAGGGCTTCGAGGGTCTTGAGTGCGGTGGCGAGCGCCTGTTCGCCGTGACGGGTGAACTCCAGCCGCAGGCCTGCGGTATCGATGGTCTTGGGGGTGGGCATGACGGTAGGACGCAGAAGGTGGATGGCGTTGACGGCGATCAGCTTAGCAAGGGCCTCGCATGCCAGATCTGCTCGGCATACTCGGCGATGGTGCGGTCGGAGGAGAACGGCCCCATGCTGGCGACATTGGTCAGCGCCCGCTTCGCCCATTCGTCGGGCTTGCGGTACAGCGCGTCGACCTTGCCTTGCGCGGCGATGTAGCTGGCGTAGTCGGCCAGCAGCATGTAGTGGTCGCCCCAGTTGACCAGCAGGTCGTACAGGCTCTGGTAGCGGTGCGGCTCTTCGGGGCTGAAACGGCCGTCGCGCAGGGTCTCGAGCACCCGCCACAGCTCGGGGTTGGCGCTGGCGATGGCATGGGGCTGATAGCCGGTCATGCGCAGATCGGTGACTTCGCCCGCGGTGAGTCCGAAGATGAAGATGTTGTCGGCGCCGACGTTCTCCTGGATTTCGACGTTCGCGCCATCGAGCGTGCCGATGGTGAGCGCGCCGTTGACGGCCAGCTTCATATTGCCGGTGCCCGACGCCTCGGTGCCCGCCGTGGAAATCTGCTCGGACAGATCGGCCGCGGGAATGATGACTTCGGCCGCGCTCACGCTGTAATTGGGCACGAACACGACTTTGAGCAGGTCGCCCACGCGGTCATCGTGGTTGACCGTCTTGGCGACATCGTTGATGAGCTGGATGATGAGCTTGGCCATGTGATAGGCCGAGGCCGCCTTGCCCGAAAAAATGATCACGCGCGGCACCGTGACGCTGCCCGGCTGCTCCAGGATGCGCAGATAGCGGGTGATGACGTGCAGCACGTTGAGCAACTGGCGCTTGTATTCGTGGATGCGCTTGACCTGCACGTCGTAGAGCGCATCCACGGGAATGGTCACGTTGTGGTGGCTCTTCAGCCAGGCCGCGAAACGCACCTTGTTGCTGCGCTTGGCGTGCTGGAACTCTTTGATGAGGTCCGAGCTGCCCAGCAGCGGCCGCAGCTTGGCCAGGTCGGACAGATCGCGGCGCCAGTGCGTGCCGATGGTCTTGTCGAGCAGAGCGGCCAGCGGCGGGTTGGCCAGCGCGAGCCAGCGGCGCTGGGTGATGCCGTTGGTCTTGTTGTTGAAGCGGGTGGGCCAGATGCGGGCGAAGTCGGCGAAGATGGACTGCTGCATGAGTTCGGAATGCAGCGCCGACACGCCGTTGACCGAGTGGCTGGCCAGCACGGCGAGGTAGGCCATGCGGATGGAGCGCGTGCCCGATTCGTTGACCAGCGAGACGTGCCGCATCAGGTTGACGTCATGCCCGTGCTTCTGCGTGAGCCGGCTGAGGAAATGGGCGTTGATGTCGAGGATGATCTGCAGGTGGCGGGGCAGCACGCGGCCCAGCATGTCGATGGGCCAGGTCTCGAGCGCCTCCGACATCAGCGTGTGATTGGTGTAGGAAAACACGCCCTGGCAGATGCGCCAGGCGTCGTTGAAGGGCAGGTGATGCACGTCGAGGAACAGGCGCATCAACTCCGGCACGGCGAGCACCGGATGGGTGTCGTTGAGGTGGATGGACACCTTGTCGGCGAATTGGTCGAAGGTGGTGTGCGTCTGCAGGTAGCGGCGCATGAGATCCTGCACGCTGGCGCTGCAGAAAAAATACTCCTGGTGCAGCCGGAGCTCGCGCCCGGCGTCGGTCGAGTCGTCGGGGTAGAGCACCCGCGAGACGTTCTCGGAGTGGTTTTTCTGCTCGACCGCGCCGAAGTAGTCGCCACGGTTGAACGCGCCCAGATCGATCTCCTTGGTGGCCTTGGCCGACCAGAGCCGCAGGGTGTTGATGGTCTGGGTGTCGTAGCCGGGAATGATGGTGTCGTAGGCCATGGCCTCGACGTCGTGGGTATCCACCCAGCGGGCGCGGTCGCCCTCCTTGATCACATGACCGCCGAACTGCACCCGGTACACCACTTCGGGGCGCGGAAATTCCCAGGGGTTGCCCGAAGTGAGCCAATAGTCGGGCACCTCGACCTGTCGCCCGTCGACGATGGTCTGGCGGAACATGCCGTAGTCGTAGCGGATGCCATAGCCGTAGCCGGGAATGCCCAGCGTGGCCATGCTGTCGAGAAAGCAGGCCGCCAGGCGGCCCAGGCCGCCGTTGCCCAGGGCCGCGTCGGGTTCGAGATCGGCGATGGCGTCCATGTCGACGCCCAGCTCGCTCAGCGCCGCGCGCAGCGGCGCGGCCAGCTCCAGCGCGATCAGGGCATTGGAAAAAGTGCGGCCGATGAGGAATTCCATCGACAGGTAATAGACCTGCTTGGCGTCTTTCGTGTTGCGGGTATGGGTGGTGTTGAACCAGCGCTCCACCATCAGGTCGCGCACGGCGTAGGAGGCCGCATGCAGCCAGTCGATCGGCTGCGCCGAGCGTGGGTCTTTGCCGATCTGGAACATCAGCTTGTTGGAGATCGCGCGTTTGAGCGCGCCCACATCGTGAGGCGGCGTGTCGTGGACGAAGGGAACCGAGGCGGCTTCGGGTAGGGGCGGTTTGGGCTCAGGTGTCATGAGGATGCGCGAGAAGGAATCTGGAGGGCAGCTAGGTACACCGCGCGGTAATGCCGGGCCGCTTGCGTCCAGCTGAAGTCTTGGTGCATGCCGGTTTGCCGCACCCGGGCCCAGGCGCGCGGCTGGCGATACAGGGCCAGAGCGCGACGGACCGCGTGGCGGTAATCCGCGTCCGAAAAGCTAGCAAAAACGATGCCCGTTGCCGTTTCGTCGTCGAGGGTGGCGAGATCGGCATCGACCACCGTGTCGGCCAGGCCGCCCACGGCGCGCACCAGCGGCAGGCTGCCGTAGAGCAGGCCGTACATTTGCGTCAGGCCGCAGGGCTCGAAGCGCGACGGCACCAGCGTCACGTCGCTGCCGGCGAAGATGCGGTGGGCGTAGGCCTCGTCGTAACCGACGCGCAGCGCAACGCTGCCGACGTGGCGCTGGGCCGCGTGGGCGAACGCCGATTCGAGGGCGTGATCGCCGCTGCCCAGAACCAGCAACTGTCCGCCGCCCTGCACCAGGGAGTCGATGCCGGCGAGCACCAGGTTGAGGCCCTTCTGCTCGGTCAGGCGGCTGACCACGGTGAACAGCGGCGCATCCTTGCGCACAGTCAGACCGGCTTCCTCCTGCAGCGCGGCCTTGCAGCGGGACTTGCCCGCGAGCTGATCGGCGGCGTAACGGCGCGCGATCAGCGCATCGGTGGCTGGATTCCAGACTGCCGCGTCGACCGCGTTGAGAATGCCGCTGAGGTCGTTGCGGCGCGCACGCAGCAGCCCGTCGAGCCCGAAGCCTTGCTCGGGGGTCTGGATTTCGCGGGCGTAGGTCGGGCTGACCGTGGTGATCCGGTCGGCGTAGAACAGCCCGGCCTTCATGAACGAGATCTGGCCGTGAAACTCCAGCCCTTCGACCTGAAACGCCGAGACGGGCAGGCCGAGTTCGCCGAGGACATCGGCCGAAAACAGGCCTTGATACGCGAGGTTGTGTACCGTGAACACGACCGGAACCGCCCGCCCGGCGGTGAACTTCAGGCAGGCCGCGGCCAGCCCGGCGTGCCAGTCGTGCCCATGCACGAGCTGGGGTGCCCAGGCCGGATCGAGGCCGCGGGCCAGATGGGCCGCGCCCCAGCCCAGCGCGGCGAAGCGGCGGTGATTGTCGGTGTAGGGACGGCGCTGCGCGTCCTCGTAGGGATTGCCGGGGCGGTCGTACAAACCCGGGGCATCGAGCACATAGGCATGTACCGGGCCGCCCTCGGCGCCGGGCACGGCAGGGAGCGTGCCGTGCAGCACGCGCACCGTTTCGCCCCAGGGCAGACTGAATTGGCCGACGGGACGGCCGTCATGCAGGCCCTCGCGGATGGCGGGAAATCCGGGCAGCAGCACCCGCGCATCGCACCCTGCCGTGGCCAGCGCGGCGGGCAGGGCACCCGCGATGTCGGCCAGCCCGCCTGTTTTGAGCAGCGGAAAAATCTCGGCGCTGACCTGCAGCAGCCGCAAGGACTCAGTCATCGTCTTCCTCGTTGAGTTCGGCCTCGCCGAGGGCGCGCAGCATCTTCTTGGTCACCAGCACCACGCCGCCGCTGGTGCGCTCGAAACGTTTGGCGTCCAGTTCGGGGTCTTCGCCGATCACCATGCCCTCGGGCAGCACGCAGCCGCGGTCGACGATGACCTTGTTGAGGCGGCACGAACGGCTGACCACCACGTCGGGCAGCAGCACGGTGTCGTTGATCACGCAGAAGGAGTGCACCCGCACGTTGGAGAACAGCACCGAGTTGCTCACCGACGAGCCGGAGATGATGCAGCCGCCCGACACCATCATGTTGATGGTCTGGCCGTGGCGGCCATGATGATCCTGCACGAACTTGGCCGGCGGCAGCTGGCGCTGGCTGGTCCAGATCGGCCACTCGGTGTCGTAGAGGTTGAGCTCGGGCATGACCGAGGCGAGATCGAGGTTGGCGGCCCAGAAGGCGTCGAGCGTGCCGACGTCGCGCCAGTAGGGCTGGCTCTGCTGCCCCCCTTGCACGCAGGACATCGAGAACGGGTGCGCGTGCGCCATGCCTTCGCGCACGGCCTTGGGAATGATGTCCTTGCCGAAGTCGTGCGTGGAGGCGGCGTCGGCCATGTCTTCGTCGAGCATGCGGTAGAGATAGCTGGCGGTGAAGATGTAGATGCCCATGCTGGCCAGCGACACCTTGTCGTTGCCGGGCATGGCCGGGGGCTTGGCGGGCTTCTCGACGAATTCGACGATCTTGCGGTCGGCGTCGATGGCCATGACGCCGAAGGCGCTGGCCTCCTCGCGCGGCACTTCGATGCAACCCACCGTCACCTGCGCGCCACTCTGGGCATGGTCTTGCAGCATGATGGAGTAGTCCATCTTGTAGACGTGATCGCCGGCCAGAACGACCACATACTCCGGCTTGCTCGACTGGATGATGTCGATGTTCTGATAGACCGCATCGCCGGTGCCGCGATACCAGTGCTCCTCGTCCACACGCTGCTGGGCCGGCAGCAGATCGACCATTTCGTTGAGCTCGGCCCTCAGGAAGCTCCAGCCGCGCTGCAGGTGCCGCAGCAGCGAATGCGACTTGTACTGCGTGATCACGCCGATGCGCCGGATGCCCGAATTGACGCAGTTGGACAGGGCGAAGTCGATGATGCGGAACTTGCCGCCGAAATACACCGCCGGCTTGGCCCGCTTGTCGGTGAGCTGCTTGAGCCGCGAGCCCCGCCCACCCGCCAGCACCAGGGCGATGGAGCGTCGCACCAGCATGTGCGGCTGCATCTGGCGGTCTTGCATGTTCACCTGGCTCAACGGGCGGTTCTGATTCATGGCAGGTCTCCTGTGTGTTTTAGGGGTGAAGCTCAGCTTCTCAGTGCAAAACGCGGGCTTAGGTCATGACGCTGGGGGCATTCATTCCGGTGTAGTGGCGCACGCGGGCCACTTGCTCGGCCAGGGCGATGAGAGGGGCGAGCGCCTCCTGTGCGGGCAGATCGTGGCGTGCCGGGTCGGGTTCGTGCCGTTCCAGGTAGATGCGCAGCGTCGCGCCCTCGGTGCCCGTGCCCGAGAGCCGGAACACCACGCGCGAACCGGTTTGCAGAATGATGCGCACGCCTTGCCGGGTGCTCACGCTGCCGTCGGTGGGGTCGGTGTAGGCGAAGTCGTCGGCGACGGCCACGGGCTCGCCCGCAAGGGTCTTGCCGGGCAGTTCGGGCAGCGCGGCGCGCAGGTCGCGCATCAGCGCATCGGCCTGCTCGGTGGGAATGCCCTCGTAGTCGTGGCGCGAATACACGCAGCGGCCGTGTTCGGCCCACAGTTCGCGCACCAGTTGTTCCACCGACTTGCCGGTCACGGCGATGAGATTGAGCCAGAACAGCACGGCCCACAGCCCGTCCTTCTCGCGGATGTGATTCGAGCCGGTGCCGTAGCTTTCTTCCCCACAGAGCGTGACCTTGCCGGCATCGAGCAGATTGCCGAAAAACTTCCAGCCGGTGGGTGTCTCAAAGCAGGCCACACCCAGCGAGGCGGCAACGCGATCGACCGCGGTGGAGGTGGGCATGGAGCGCGCCACGCCCGCCAGCCCTGCCGCGTAGCCCGGTATGCGCGTGGCGTGCGCGGCCAGCACGGCCAGGCTGTCGGAGGGCGAGACGATGAAGTTGCGCCCGACGATCATGTTGCGGTCGGCATCGCCATCGGTGGCGGCGCCCATGTCGGGCGCATCGGCAGCCTGCATATGGGCGATGAGATCGGTGGCGTTGACCGGATTGGGGTCGGGGTGCAGATCGCCGAAGTCTTCGCGCGGTTCGGCGTTGACCACGGTGCCCTTGGGTGCGCCCAGTTCATCTTCGAGCAGCGCGCGGGCGTAGGGGCCGCCCACGGCCCACATGGTGTCCAGACGCAGGCGGAAGCCGCGGGCGAACAGGGCGCGGATGGCGTCGAAATCGAACAGCTCGCGCTGCACCGCGCAGTAGTCGGCCACTGGGTCGATGATCTCGATCCGCGTGTCCAGCAGCACATGGGTGCCGGGCGCGTCCAGCGGCAGATCGGCGCTGTCCACCGTGCGGACCTCGGTGATTTCGCGCGAGCGCAGATAGATGGCCTCGGTGACCGATTCGGGCGCCGGGCCGCCGTTGCCGATGTTGTATTTGATGCCGAAGTCGCCCTGCGGCCCGCCGGGGTTGTGACTGGCCGACAGCACGATGCCGCCGCTGGCGCCGCGTTTGCGGATGACGGCACTCATCGCCGGGGTGGAGAGAATGCCGCCCTGGCCCACCAGCACCCGGGCGTAGCCGTGCGCGGCGGCCATGCGCAAGATGGTCTGGATGGCCACGCGGTTGTAGAAGCGCCCGTCGCCGCCGACCACCAGCGTCTTGCCGCTGGCGTCGCCCAGGACGTTGAACAGCGCCTGCACGAAATTCTCGAGATAGCCCGGCTGCTGGAACACGCCGACCTTCTTGCGCAATCCGGAGGTGCCGGGACGCTGGCCTTCGAAGGGGTTGGCGGGGTGGACGACGAGCTTCATGCCGGTGACTCTCCTGACTGAGTTGAGGCGGATGGTTCCTGCGTGGCGACCCACAGGCTGGTGGGCGGCAGCATCGGCTGCGGGCCCAGCGGTTTCGCGTGGGTTTCGCCCAGGGGCGCGACAAAGCCATTGTCGCTGGACAGTCTAAGAATCCAGTTGCCGGGCCGGAGGGTAAAGGGCACTTCTTGCCCCTCGGCATTGATGAGAATCAGAACCTGCCGCCGTGCCGCTCCGAGCTGCACCATCAGGGCGCCGTGATCGTCGCGCTCCCAGTCGGCGCGCTCCATTGGCTGGCCATCGCTGCGATACCAGGTGGCGCCGGTCTGCGTTGCCGTGGCGGTGGGCGCCCACCAGTGCAGGCTCTGCAGCACGGGCAGGTCGCGGCGCAGGGCGATGACGCCGCTGACATAGTCGCGCAGGGCGAGGTCGGCCTGGGCCCAGTCGATCCAGGAGCTTGGGTTGTCCTGGCAGTAGGCATTGTTGTTGCCGCGCTGGGTGTGGCCGAGCTCGTCGCCGGCCAGCAGCATGGGGGTGCCCAGGGCGAGCAGCAGGACGGCGAGCAGGGCGCGGCTCTGCCGGGCGCGTGCGGCGAGGATGTCGGGCGACTGCGTCGGCCCTTCGACGCCGTTGTTGGTGCTGAGGTTGTGGCCGTGACCGTCGCGGTTGTCTTCGCCGTTGGCGTGGTTGTGGCGGTGGGCGTAGCTCACCAGATCGCGCAGGGTGAAACCGTCGTGGGCAGTGATGAAGTTCACGCTGCTGTGCGCCCCGCGCAGCGCGGGGTTGAACACATCGCTCGATCCCGCCAGCCGGGTGGCGAATTCGCTCGGGGCGTTTTGATGTTGCAGCCAGAAGCCGCGCTGGGTATCGCGGAAGCGGTCGTTCCACTCGAGCCAGCCCGGCGGAAAGCCGCCGAGGCGGTAGCCGCCCGGACCCAGGTCCCAGGGTTCGGCCACGAGCAGGCATGGCGAGAGCACCGGGTCTTGCGAGATGGCGCTGAGAAAGGCGCCGTCGGGCTGGAATTCGTGCGCCAACCGGGCCGTGCCGCGCGCCAGGGTGCTGGCCAGATCGAAGCGGAAACCGTCCACGCCGAACTCGCCCACCCAGCGGCGCAGACTGTCCATGACCACGCGCAGCACCAGCGGCTCGTTGAGGTTGACGCTGTTGCCGCAGCCCGTCCAGTCGAGCACCTGCTGCGGCGCCTGGGGGTCGCGGTGGTAATACAGCGCGTTGCCGATGCCGCGCATCGACAGGGTGGGACCGCGCGGGTCGAGTTCGGCGGTGTGGTTGTAGACCACGTCGAGAATCACCTCGAGACCCGCGGCATGCAGCGCCTCGACCATGTCGCGGAACTCGCTGCGGGGCGTGCTGCCCGGCGTGCCGCTCCACAGCCGCGTTTCGGGCGCACTCCAGGCGATGGGGGTGTAGCCCCAGTAATTGCTCAGGCCCATCTGCAGCAGCCGCGCCTCGTCGGCGCGAAAGGCGACGGGCAGCAGGCTGACGGTGGTGACGCCCAGCGATTTGAGGTGGGCCACGCTGGCAGGGTGTGCAAGACCCGCGTAGCTGCCGCGCAAGGCGGGGGGCACCTCGGCAAGCTGGGCGGTGAAGCCCTTGACGTGCAGTTCGTAGATGACGCGCTGCGCCGGGTCGACGACTGGGCGGGGTGTCTTGAGCGGCGGCAGATCGGCGACCACCCGCGCCTTGAGCGCGGTGGCGGCGTTGTCGCGCGGGTCGGGGCGGTCGGGGTGGCCGGGGTCGTAGCCGAGGTGCAGATCGCTGCCGTCGTAGCGGCCGACCACCTCGCGGGCGCATGGGTCGAGCAGCAGTTTGGCCGGGTTGAACAAGTGGCCGTCCTTGGGGGACCAGGGACCGTGCACCCGCCAGCCGTAGATCAGCTGCTGCGCGGTCTTGGCGTCGGCGGGCAGGCGCGCCTGCCAGATGCCGTCGCGCGGGGCGGGCATGGGCAGGCGCGCGATTTCGGTCTGACCGTCGGGCGCGAACAGGCAGAGCTCGACAGCCTGCGCATGCGGCGCGGCGAGGGCGAAGTGCACGCCGTCGGCCTGCAGCTGCGCTCCCAGAGTGCTCACGCGCGCGGCTTGCAGGCGCGCCAGCGCGGGGCCGGATCGGGGTTTGGCTGCGCGCCGCGGCGTGTTCATGGCCTTCGATCAGGACGCGGGCTTGAGGATGACGCAGGCCAGCGGCGGCAGGCTGAGCTGCAGCGCATGCGCGCGGCCATGCGAGGATCGGGGCTCGGCCTCGTGCAGCGCCAGCGGCAGCCCGGAGCCGCCGTAGACCGGGTCGTCGGTGTTGATCAAGGCTTCCCAGCGCCCGCTCCGCGGCACGCCGATGCGGTAGTCGGGACGGGGCGTCGGGGTGAAATTGCACAGCACGACCAGGCTGCTGCCATCGGCCGCTCTGCGCTCGAAGGCCAGCACCGACTGCGAGGCGTCGTCATAGGTGATCCAGGCGAAACCGTCGGGGTGATGGTCGCGCTGGTGCAGGGCCGCATGGGCGCTGTAGGTGAGGTTGAGGTCGCGCACCAGCCGCTGCACACCCTGGTTGGGGGCGTGGAGCAGCGCGTCCCAGTCGATGCTGTAGTCGGACTGCCATTCCGGGCCTTGCGCCAACTCGTCGCCCATGAACAGCAGCTTCTTGCCGGGATGGCTGAACATATAGCCGAGGTAGACGCGCAGATTGGCGAACTGCTGCCAGCGGTCGCCGGGCATCTTCGACAGCAGCGAGCCCTTGCCGTGGACGACCTCGTCGTGCGAAAGCGGCAGCACGAAGTTTTCGTCATAGGCATACATCATGCTGAAGGTCAGCTCGTTGTGGTGGAACTGACGGTGCACCGGGTCGCGGCGCATGAAGCTCAGCGTGTCGTGCATCCAGCCCATATTCCATTTGTAGTGAAAGCCCAGACCGCCGCCGCGCAGGTCGGCGCTGGGCGGGCGGCTCACGCCGGGGAAGGCGGTGGACTCTTCGGCCAGGGTGATGGCGCCGGGCCGCTGCACGCCGACGGTGTGGTTCATGCGGCGCAGGAAATCGATGGCTTCGAGGTTCTCGCGCCCGCCGAACTGGTTGGGCACCCACTGTCCGGCGGGGCGGCTGTAGTCGCGATACAGCATGGAGGCCACGGCGTCCACCCGCAGGCCGTCGACGTTGAAGCGCTCCAGCCAGTAAAGCGCGTTGGCCACCAGGTAGTTGCGCACTTCGGTGCGTCCGAAGTTGTAGATCAGGGTGTTCCAGTCGTGGTGGAAGCCTTCCTTCGGATCGGCGTATTCGTAGAGGTGGGTGCCGTCGAAGTTGGCCAGCCCGTGCGGATCGGACGGGAAGTGCGCCGGCACCCAGTCGAGAATCACCGCCAGCCCGGCCTCATGCGCCGCATCGACGAAAAACTGAAAATCCTCGGGCGTGCCGAATCGCGCGGTCGGGGCGTAGAGACTGATGGGCTGATAGCCCCAGGAACCGTCGAAAGGATGTTCGCTGACGGGCAGCAGCTCCAGATGGGTGAAGCCCATGTCGCGGGCGTAGGGCACCAGGGTTTCGGCCAGCTCGCGATAGCTCAGCCAGCGCCAGCCGTCCACCTTGCGCCAGGAGCCCAGATGCACCTCGTAAATGCTGATGGGCGCATCAAACCCGTTGTCCTGCGCCATGGCGGGGCGCACCGGGTGCAGAGGCGGCAGGCCATGCACGATGCTGGCGGTGTTGGGCCGCAGCTCGGCGCGGAACGCCAGGGGGTCGGCCTTCTGCAGCATCTCGCCGTGCTGGGTGAGGATCTCGAATTTGTACAGCGCGCCCCGGCCCACGTCGGGCAGGAACAGCTCCCAGACCCCGCATTCGCGGCGCAGCCGCATGGGGTGGCGCCGGCCGTCCCAGCCGTTGAAATCGCCGATCACCGACACCCGTCGTGCGTTGGGCGCCCACACGGCAAAGCGCGTGCCGGCCACGCCGAGCATCTCGCCCGGGTGTGCGCCCAGACATTCGTAGGGGCGCAGGTGCGTGCCTTCGGCGAGCAGCCAGGCGTCGGTCTCGCCCAGCACCGGCGGGAAGCGGTAGGGGTCTTCGAGATCGACCACCCAGTCCGGGTCGCCGGCGCGCAAGGGCGGCCAGTGCACGCGCAGCAGATAGTCGAACGCTTTGCGCCGGCGGCCCATGCGGGCGCTGAACACGGCGGTCTCGTTCAGCCGGTCGAGTGTGGCGACGATCTTGCCACTGGTGCGTTCGACGACTTCCACGCCCAGCGCGCCGTGCAGCACCGCGCTGACCCAAAGCCCCGCACCGCGCAGATGCATGCCCAGCACGCCGAACGGGTCGTCGTGGTGGCCTTGGTCCAGCGCGGTGATGTCGTGTTCGGTCAGCATGGGCGCGATCCAGTTCAGGTGGGTAGACGGTTGTAGAGCTGGCCGAAGCGCTTGAGCGCCGCAGCATGGGCCGGTTGTACCTGAGCCCAGGTGAAACGCCAGCCCCAGTTGCCCTCTGCCGTGCCGGGCGTATTCATGCGATGGGTGCCATCGAGGCGGAGCACGTCCTGCATGGCGTACAGGGCGATGTCGGCCACGCTTGCGCTGGCCGTGCGCATCAGCGTCCAGGCGATGTCGCCGCCGTCGCAGGCCAGGTATTCGCGCAGATGATGGCGCACGCGCTCGGGCGCCTTCGCCCACCAGCCCTCCGAGGTGTCGTTGTCGTGCGTGCCCGGATAGACCACGGTGTCGTGGGTGTAGTTGTGCGGCAGGTAGGCGTTGAGGCCGCCATCGTCCTGCCCCCAGGCGAAGTGCAGGATGCGCATGCCGGGAAAGCCGAATCGCTGGCGCAGCGCGGTGACCTCGGGGGTGATGACGCCGAGGTCTTCGGCGATGATGGGCAGCGGCCCCAGGGCCTGGGAGACCGCCTCGAACAGCGCCTCGCCCGGCGCCGCAACCCAGCGGCCGCCGACGGCCGTGGGCTGGTCGGCGGGAATTTCCCAGCAGCTCTCGAAACCGCGGAAGTGGTCGATGCGGACCCGGTCGACCAGCGCGAAGGTGGCGCGCAGCCGCGCGATCCACCAGGCGTAGCCCTCGGCGGCGTGGACGCTCCAGCGATAGTGCGGGTTGCCCCAGCGCTGTCCGGTGGCGGAAAAATAGTCGGGCGGCACGCCGGCGACGACGGTGGGTTTGCCCGCGTCGTCGAGCTGGAACAGATCGGGCCGCGCCCACACGTCGGCGCTGTTGAGGGAGATGAAAATGGGCATGTCGCCCACCAGGCTGACGCCCTTGCCGTTCGCGTAGGCCCGCAGCGCCGCCCATTGCCGGAAGAAGCACCACTGCGCGAACACCCAGAAGTCGATGCGCGGGGCGTGCTCGGCGCGGGCCTGCTTCAGCGCCGAGGCCTCGCGTCGCGCGAGCGGTGCGTCCCAGGTGCTCCACAACCGCTCGCCGAACTGCTCGGACAAGGCCATGAAGAGGGCATAGTCGTCGAGCCACGCGGTGTGTTCGGTGCGAAAGGCGGCCAGTTCGGCGCGCTCTTGCGGCGTGGACCGCGCCGCGAAGCGCGCGGCGGCGCGGCGCAGCCGTTCCATGCGGAAGGCGATGACCCGGTCGAAGTCCACGCGCTCATCCGCCAGTCCGTCCGTGGGGGTGAGATCGCCGGCATCGAGCCAGCCGCGCTGGTGCAATTCGGCCAGGTCGATCAGCAGCACATTGCCGGCGAAGGCCGAACGGCTCATGTAGGGCGAGTGGCCCAGGCCGATGTCGCCCAGCGGCAGGAACTGCCAGAGCGACTGTCCCGCGCTCTGCAGCCAGTCGACGAAGTGGTAGGCCGCCGGTCCGAGATCGCCGCTGCCGTGAGGACCGGGCAGGCTGGTGAGGTGCAGCAGCACGCCGCTGGCGCGCGGAAAGCGTGAGACGTTCGGACTCGGACTCATGGCGCGTGGACGGTGGGTGTTCGCAGAAAGAGAAAGAGATCAGGGTGTCCAGTAGGCATCGAAAGGGGTGTGCTGCTGTTGAATGAGGTAGCTGATGGGCAGCGCGGGCCGCGGTGGCGGCAGGCTGGCCTGGGTGTAAACGTCGCGCTTGGAGGCTCCTGCGATCGACAGCAGCAGGCGATCGGTGCCCAGCAAGGTCGCCAGGCTCAGACTGATGCGCGCATGCGGCGCGCGCGGCGGCGTCACGGCAAGATAGGGCTGGGCATAGGCAGGATCGAGGCCGTTGGCCAGCTCGGGGGCACCGGGAAACAGCGAAGCCGTGTGACCGTCGTCGCCCATGCCCAGCAGCGCGGCGGACAGCGGCTGCCCCAGCGCGCGGAACCGGGTATTGGCGCGGGCCACGCATCCCGCAAGATCGCCGGGAACGTCCACCAGCGGCAGGAAACGCGCCTTCGCCGCCTCGCCCGTCAGCAGATGGGCGCGCACCAGGGCGGCGTTGCTGTCGGCGTGATCGGGCGGCACCAGGCGTTCGTCCACCAGGGTGATGGTGACGCGCGCCCACTCGATCGGCGCCCGTGCCAGAGCCTGAAACAGGGGAATGGGCGAGCGCCCGCCCGAGACGGCCAGCACGGCGCGTCCGTAGTGGTCGATCTCCTGCGTGAGCGTGGCGGCGAGCGCGTTCACCAGGCGGGCGATCTGGTCCTGCGGGGTGGAGCAGAGGTGCAGCATCGTTCACAGTTCCTCATGCCATGATGCGCCGTCGCGCGAGAGCAGGGCGCT
>JAJTBQ010000342.1 GCA_021286835.1 Thiomonas sp. | reverse complement strand
TTGAGCATGAACAACTCATCCGACCTGCGTCGCACCACGATGCGCAGCCAGGGCTGCAGCAAGCGCCCTCCGGCCAGCAGGATGACGGCCAGCACCAGCACAGCCTTCAGCAAGGCCCCCGCCAGCAGCCAGGACAGGTTGTCGCTGTGCGAGGCCAGCGCGGGAATGAGGATCAGCAAAGGCACCACCGCCAGATCCTGGAACAGCAGCACGCCGATGATGTGCCGACCGTGCGGCGAATCGAGCTCGATCTTCTCGGCCAGCAGCTTGACCACGATGGCCGTGGACGACATGGCGAAGGCGCCGCCAATGGCGATGCCCGCGGCCACCGGCTGCGTCCAGAACGTCGGCATGGCATAGGCGAAGGCCAGGCTGGTCAGCAGCACGGCAGCCATGACCGCCAGCACCTGCGTGGCGCCGAGCCCGAACACCAGCGAACGCATGGCCTTGAGCTGACCCAGGCTGAACTCCAGCCCGATGGAAAACATCAGGAACACCACGCCGAATTCGGCCAGGTGCTGCATGCCCGAAGTGTCCCCGGCCAGAGCCAGCGCATTGGGGCCAATGACGACGCCCACAGCCAGATAGCCGAGCATCGGCGGCATCGACAAGGCGCGGAACAGGGCCACGCCCAGCACGGCGGCAACCAGATAGAGCAGGGTGAGTTCGAGGCCGGTCATCGAGGCGTCAGGGTATCGGGCGGGCGGTCTGTATCGATCCGATACAGCATAAGACAACGCTGAATAAGTCTTGCCCGATGCGCGGGGGTCGACCGGCTCCGCAACCCCGGCCTCACGCCCGTTCCGACGGCGCCTTGGCCTCGTCTTCGTCGGCCGTGCCCGAGCCTTCGGGGTCTTCGGTGAGGGTCAGCAGGATATCGGCATACCAGGCGCAGTTCAGGCCCAGCGATTCGTCCTGCTGCAGGTCGCGGCCGCCCATGTCGATGCGCGCCGAATGCACGCCCAGCAGCGTCCAGTTCAGATCATCGCGGGTTTGCGCGCCGCGCATCACCACGGGCGCGCCGCTGGTTCCCCGGTGGGTGCGTCCGTCGGTGAGGAAATAGCCCTGCCCCTGGAACCGCAGGCCGAACGATGACGCGATCACCGCCTGCCGGGCCACCGGAAGGTGATGCAGGGTGTCGTGAAAGCCGAGCGGAAACCCCACGATCAGCAGCGAATCGCCCACCTCCACGGCTTCGAGCGCGCTTTGCAGATGCGCGGGGGTGAAGCTGCGGATCGCCAGCGCCTCGGGCAGCGCTGTGCGGTCGAGTTCGAGCACCGCGACGTCGATGTCGCCGCCGGCGTCCTGGCCCTGCCGCCACAAACGCTGTCCATCGCGGTACAGCGGCGCCGACAGCTGGACCTGCTGGGTGAGGTTTTCGGCGTCGGTGTGAAGCTCGATTTCGATGCGGTTGGGATGATGGCCCGTGGCGTCATCGAGCAGGACGTGGCGGCTGGTGACCAGAAAGAGTCGCTGTTCGCGCGAAAAGAAAAATCCACTCGCGCCCGTCAGCAGGACTGCGTCGATGAACGTCGTCACCCGGGCTGTGGTCAGAAGCAGAGGCTCGATCAAGTGCTCGTCCTTTATGTGAGTGTTGTGCCATGACACGCATTTTGCCGGAGCCCTCGATGCGCCAGGCATGGGAGACCGACTACAATGGCGGCGTAGTAACGCAAAAGCAGGTCGTTTTGAAGAACAAGGTCTGAACCCGGTCGGCTGATTTCAGCCGGCCGCGGCCCGATTGAATTCCCCAAGTGATTTCTGGCGTGTTTCTGCACTGCGCGGGCATGTTGCTGCGCAGATCACTTTTAGGAACTCAAGAAAATGGCTATGCAAACTGGCTCCGTCAAATGGTTTAACGAAAGCAAGGGCTTCGGCTTCATTGCGCAAGATGGCGGCGATGCCGACCTGTTCGTGCATTTCAGCGAAATTCAAGGCAATGGCTTCAAGACCCTGGCTGAAAACCAGCGCGTCCAATTCGAAGTCAAGCAAGGCCCCAAAGGCCTGCAGGCCTCGAACGTGACGGCGCTGTAATCACGCGCTTTGTTCACGATCCGATCCCGCAAGGGTTCGAACAAAAAACCGCAGCCTCGGCTGCGGTTTTTTTATGGTCTGCACGGCCCTCAGGACGCCGGTTTCAGACTGAGAATCCACCGTGCCAGGTCGATCGCCTGGTGTGGGTTGAGATAACCATCGGGCGCATAGGCAGGCATCGGGATGACGCCCCAGCTACCCTGATGGCCGTTGAGAATCGCGTCCTGCAGAATGGCGGCGGCGTGGGGGTTGT
>JAJTBQ010000027.1 GCA_021286835.1 Thiomonas sp. | reverse complement strand
CCCTCCGCGCTACGCGCTGCGGGATGAGCGCTTGGGAACGGCCCGGCGCGCTCATGGTCAAGGCTGCTGGATGACCGAGGCGCCCTTGGGCGGGGTGAAGCGGAAGCTGCCGGACGCGAAGGTCGGGTTGGTCTGCATGGCGGTGAAGCGCATGGTGGAGATCTGACCGAAGGCATCGCGCAGCTGAAGCTCAGCGACTTCAGGGCCTTGGGGCGTGCTGCGCAGGCCGATGCGAATCCAGTCAAAGTTGCTGTCCTTGGCCTTGGGCGTGGCCTGCACCCATTGCAAACCGCCCGCATCGGGCTGGGCCTGCAGGGTGAACAACCGGGTCAGGTCGGTGCCGGCGAAGATGGCCGCGGGCGTGCCCTTGAAGGCCTGCGTGACCGGCGTGATCGTCACCTGATCGAGATCGTGGTCATAGGTCCAGAGCTGCTTGCCGTCGCTGACGATGACCTGGGTGTAGGGCTTGGTGTAGTCCCAGCGAAAGCGGTCGGGGCGCTCGAACGCAAACTGGCCTGCCGCTGGCGCCTGCGCCGGCCCCTTGGGGTTGCTCACGGTCTGCGTGAACTGGGCGCTGCCGCCCCGCGTCTGCTGCAGCCACTGCTCGAGCAGTTGCACCGAGTTGGCGGCAAGGGCCGCGGGAAGGCCCGCGGCGAACAGGCCCATTGCGAGGACATACCGCGCCAGCGAGGCACGCCAGCGCGCGTTCATGGCATTCATAGCACCGTCTTTCCTATTCAAACTTTCGTTTGCCACAAGCGCCGCAAGCGCTTGTGGCCATCACTCCGACCGCACTGGCACCAGGATGTCGCGATTGCCGTTGGCCGTCAGCGCCGACACCAGTCCGGATTGCTCCATCTGTTCCAGCAGTCTGGCAGAACGGTTGTAGCCGATGCGAAGATGACGCTGCACCAGAGAAATCGACGCCTTGCGATGCTGCAGCACGATCTGCACGGCCTGATCGTAGAGCGGGTCGCTCTCGCCATCCGCCTGGCCCGCACCGCCCAGCGCGCCGCCGGCACCTTCCAGGTCTTCCTCGCCCGTGAGAATGCCGTCGAGATAGTTCGGTCCGCCTCGGCTCTTGATGTCTTCGACGACGCGGTGCACTTCGGCGTCGCTGACGAACGCGCCGTGCACCCGCTGCGGCATCCCCGAGCCGGGCGGCAGGTAAAGCATGTCGCCCATACCCAGCAGGCTCTCCGCGCCCATCTGGTCGAGGATGGTGCGCGAATCGATCTTGCTCGACACCTGGAAGGCCATTCGGGTGGGAATATTGGCCTTGATAAGCCCGGTGATCACGTCCACGCTGGGGCGCTGGGTGGCCAGGATGAGATGGATGCCCGAAGCCCGCGCCTTCTGCGCCAGACGCGCGATGAGCTCTTCGATCTTCTTGCCCACCACCATCATCAGATCGGCCAGTTCGTCGATGACGACCACGATGTTGGGCAGCTTCTCCAGCGGCTCGGGTGACTCGGGGGTGAGGCTGAATGGATTGGTCAGCGGCTCGCCGCGCGCGCGGGCCTCCTGCACCTTGGTGTTGTAGCCCGCGAGATTGCGCACGCCGAGCTTGCTCATGAGCTTGTAGCGCCGCTCCATTTCGCCCACGCACCAGTTCAGCGCCTGGGCCGCCTGCTTCATGTCGATCACCACGGGCGCGAGCAGATGGGGAATGCCGTCGTACACGCTGAGTTCGAGCATCTTCGGATCGATCAGGATCAGGCGCACGTCGCTGGGCTCGGCCTTGTACAGCAGGCTCAGAATCATGGCGTTGACACCGACGGACTTGCCCGAGCCGGTGGTGCCGGCCACCAGAAGATGCGGCATCTTGGCCAGATCGGCCACCACCGGATTGCCCACGATGTCCTTGCCCAGGCCCATGGTCAGCATCGAGGCGGCTTCGTGGTAATTGTTGGAGCCGAGAATTTCCGACAGCTTGATGGTGTGCCGCTTGGCATTGGGCAATTCCAGCGCCATGGTGTTCTTGCCCGGAATGGTTTCGACCACCCGGATGCTCACCAGCGACAAGGCCCGCGCCAGGTCGCGCGACAGGTTGACGATCTGCGAGCCCTTCACGCCGGTGGCAGGCTCCACCTCGTAGCGCGTGATCACCGGGCCGGGATAGGCCGCCACCACGCGCACCTCCACGCCGAAGTCCTTGAGCTTCTTCTCGATCAGGCGCGAGGTGAACTCCAGCGTCTCGTGGCTGACCGTCTCCGCCTGCACCGCCGGAGCGGCATCGAGCAGGCTCAGGGCTGGCAGGGCCGAGTCGGGCAATTCATTGAACAGCGGCTTCTGCTTCTCCTTGAGGACGCGCGGCGATGGCGGCACAAACGCCACCGAGGGCTCGATGAGCACGGGAGCCAACACCTCCCGCTCCTCCACCAGAGGCCGCTGCAGCTCGACTTCCTTCTCGCGCTCCTGCATGGCTTGCTGACCCGCGAGCACATCGTCTTCGCGTCCGCGCCGGTCGCGCTGCCAGGTCCACAGCCGCTCGATCCAGCGGCCCAGATGTTCGGCCGCATCGGCCCACGAAAAGTGACCGACCCAGCTCAACGAGAACAGAAAGACGGCCAGCAGCACCAGCGTCCCGCCGGTGTCTCCCAGCAGGGTGTCCATCGCCATGCCGCAAGCATGGCCCAACAGGCCGCCGGCATCGCCAGGCAGGCCGCCGGCCAGGCGCCACAGCCGAGTCGATTCCAGCGCAGCACTCGACAGCGGCAACAGCAGCAGTCCCGCAACCGCGGCCAGGGGCTGCAGCTTGCGCCAACGGCTCACGGCCACCGGCTCGTCCACCCGCGCCGGTTCGGCTTGCGTTCTGCGCCACATCCGCAGCAAACCGTACAGGCCCAGGGGGATCAGCCAAAGCGCCGAGAATCCGAGCAGAAAGTAAGCAATGTCGGACAACCAGGCCCCGGCCACGCCGACCCAGTTGGCCACATGGCCGTCGGTGCCCGAACTGGACCAGGACGGATCGGATTTGTGAAAACTCAACAGGCTCAGGCTGAGCAATATCCAGCCCATGAAGGCCGCAGTCAGGCGGACTTCACCGGCAAAACGCTGCAGGCGGCTGCGTGGTTCGGAACGGGAAGCCGTCGCGGCGGGACGGCGTCGTGTATCGATTTTCGGCATGGGGTGTTCAAAATCCAGGGTGATGCTTCGCACCAGGCCTTGTGAAGGATGGCAGGGCGGATTGTGCCGCCCATGACCACCGCATGTGCAGAAGAGCCGACGCTGCGGGCTGCCCGAGGTCAGCAGGCGAGACACGCGAGGGCACGGTCGCCCTCCGGAGCATCACAGCAACGTGGAAAGATGCTCGCGGATCAGCATGCTGCCATCCTCGCGCTCGACCACAAAGCCCTGCTGCTCGAAGTCTTTCATCACCCGGCTGACCATCTCGCGCGAAGCCCCGACCATCTTGGCCAGATCCTGGCGCGAAAGCTTGTTGCGGATCACATGCTCGTTCTGCATCACGTCGGTGAGTTCCATCAGCGCGCGCGCCACGCGGCCGTAGACATCCATCAACGCCAGCGATTCAATCTTGCGGTCAGCCCGTCGCAGGCGCAGCGCCAGTCCCCGCATGATGGCGAAAGACATGCTTGTGTTCTCGGGCAGGCACTGCAGAAAGGCCACGCGGCCGAGCATCATCACATCGGTCTGGACTTCGGCCTGGACAGTTGCACTGTGCGGCTCGCCGTCAATCAGGCTCATCTCACCGATATAGTCGCCAGCGTGCAGCACGGCGATGATGACCTCACGGCCCTTGGCGTCCATGCTCACCACCCGCGCCCGGCCCGACAGCAGGATGAACAGGGCGTTCGACTTGCTGCCCTGTTCGACGATGTTTTCCCCGCGCTTGTAGCGCCGCTTGACGATGGATTGCGAAATCGACCAGGCCTGCGATTCGGTGAGCACGGCAAACAGCGGCACGCGCCGAACCAGGTCAATATCGGTGATTTGCGACATCAGTTTCTCCAGTTTGCACAACGGCAGGGCGATTTCGAGCGATGGGCTCAAGCAGCCAAGAATTAGCCTTGCGCCAAACGCCCCGCGCCCGGCGCTCCTAAAATCTTACGCATTGCGCGATTGCTGCTTGCCACATGTTCAGCCGAAAGCGGCAAGGCGGGCGCTTCCCACTTCTCATTCGATCAAGCCTCAAGTTTCTCACACATCATGACATCTAAACACGCCAAAGTGCTCATTCTGGGCTCCGGCCCCGCCGGTTACAGCGCCGCCGTTTACGCGGCGCGCGCCAATCTCAACCCCCTGCTCATCACGGGCCTGGCGCAGGGCGGCCAGCTCATGACCACCACCGAAGTCGACAACTGGCCCGCCGACGTGGACGGCGTGCAGGGCCCTGACCTCATGGCCCGGTTCCAGGCGCATGCCGAACGATTCAACACCGAAATCGTGTTCGATCACATCCACACCGCCCACCTGAACGAAAAGCCCATTCGCCTGGAAGGCGACAGCGGCGTCTACACCTGCGACACCCTAATCATCGCCACGGGGGCTTCCGCCAAATATCTGGGACTGCCCACGGAGGAGGCCTTCATGGGCAAGGGCGTCTCGGGATGCGCCACCTGCGACGGCTTTTTCTACCGCAACCAACCGGTGTGCGTCGTGGGTGGCGGCAACACGGCCGTCGAGGAAGCTCTTTATCTGGCCAATATCGCCAGCAAGGTGACCGTCATCCATCGCCGCGACAAATTCCGCGCCGAACCCATCCTGGTCGACAAGTTGATGGCGCGCGCCGCGGAGGGCAAGGTCGAACTCAAGCTCTGGAGCGAGCTCAAGGAAGTGCTCGGCGACGCCAGCGGCGTGACGGGCGTGCGCATCCGCAACAGCCAGACCGGAGCGGACGAAGACCTCGCGTTGAGCGGCTGCTTCATCGCCATCGGCCATCAGCCCAACACCGACATCTTCAAGGGCCAGCTCGACATGAAGGACGGCTACATCATCACTCGCGGTGGCAGCGAAGGCATGGCGACCGCGACCAGCGTGCCCGGCGTATTCGCGGCCGGCGACGTGCAGGATCACGTTTACCGCCAGGCTATTACCAGCGCGGGCACGGGCTGCATGGCCGCTCTTGACGCGCAGCGCCACCTGGAGAATGCCGAGTCCTGAGACCCCACAGACCGGGCTTGTGGTGGGCCTGTGCCGGCCCGGCCTGGAAAAGCCGTGGACAAGCCAATCTTTCCGGCTATAATCTTTAGCCTTTGTTCTACAAAATTTCGAGGTGTGCCATGGCACGAGTGTGTCAAGTGACAGGTAAAGGGCCGATGGTCGGGAACAATGTGTCCCACGCAAACAACAAGACCAAGCGCCGCTTCCTGCCCAATCTGCAATATCGCCGTTTCTGGGTCGAAAGCGAGAACCGCTTCGTGCGCCTGCGCGTGACGAGCTCTGGCCTGCGCACCATTGACAAAAAAGGCATCGACGTCGTCCTCGCCGAGCTGCGCTCGCGTGGCGAGATCTGATCGCTCTTCTCTCCTAGAACTGCACGGAGCCCATTATGGCAACCAAAGGCGGACGCGAAAAAATCAAGCTGGAATCCTCTGCGGGCACCGGCCATTTCTACACCACCACGAAAAACAAGCGCACCACCCCCGAAAAGATCGAAATCATGAAATTCGATCCGGTCGCGCGCAAGCACGTGAACTACAAGGAAGGCAAGATCAAATAAGTTGATCTGCGTTTCAGAAGCCTGAACGATCCGCTGTCTCTGCCGCGCCTTGACAGGCTTGCGGCCAGAACAGCGGATTTTTCATGGGCGTCTGTTTCCTCTGGCGTCACTCCCGTGAACTTACCCGGAACAGCCCCCGCCGGGAAAACGCAACGCTGCCACCTCGCGGCCTCCATCCAGTCGGCGGCCAGTAGTCTGCGCCCCCGACTGGCCGCGGCCTTCAGACGGCCGGCGTATAGCGCCGCAGGCGCAGCGACAACTCCTTGAGCGCCGTCACCCCGCTATCCTCGGCGCGGTGGCACCAGTCCTGTAGTTTGAGACGCAACTGCTCGGCGTTCAGATTCGTTTGCTCCCACACAGCCTTGAGCTCTTCGCGCATATGCAGCAGCTTGCCCAGGTTCGGGCTGGCGTTGGCCGCGGCATCAACCAGGGCACGGGAGCGTTCGCACAGAATCTCGCGCTCCACCCCGATCCAGCGCCGGGCGGCACGCAAGGTCGGCAGATTGCTGACCGCGCCCTGCTCGGCAGCGCGGGCGAGTTCCAATTTGAGCGTCGTCCTCAGCCCTGCCGCATAGCGCGCCATCAGTTCATAGCGATTGGCAATGACGGCCTGCAGGGTGAATTGGTCCACCTCGGCGCGCACGTCGCCCAGGCGGAACTGCGGCGGCAGTTTGCGCGGCTTGGCCAGGCCCACCCACGACAGGGCGCGGATATAGGCCCAGCCGATATCGAACTCCCACCATTTGACCGAAAGCTTGGCCGAAGTCGGATAGGTGTGGTGATTGTTGTGGAGCTCCTCGCCACCGATCAGCAAACCCCAGGGCGAGATATTGTGGCTGCTGTCGCGCGCCGAGAAGTTGCGATAGCCCCACCAGTGCCCCAGGCCGTTGATCACTCCGGCCGCCCAGATCGGAATCCACAGCATCTGCACAGCCCAAACCGTGCCGCCTAGGGCGCCGAACATCAGCACATCGAGAATGAGCAGCAGGCCAACCCCCTGCCAGACAAAGCGGGAATAGAGATTTCGCTCCAGCCAGTCATCGGGCGTGCCGTGACCGAACTTGCTCAGCGTCTCGGCATTTCTTGATTCGGTGCGATACAGCTCGGCGCCGCGCAGCAAGACCGTATCGATGCCCCGCGTGACCGGACTGTGCGGGTCTTCGGCGGTCTCGCATTTCGCGTGATGTTTGCGGTGGATGGCCACCCATTCCTTGGTGACCATGCCCGTGGTGAACCACAGCCAGAAGCGGAAAAAGTGCGAGGCCGCGGGATGCAATTCCAGCGCCCTGTGGGCCTGCGCCCGGTGCAGAAAAATGGTGACGGACGCAATGGTGATATGCGTGGTGATCAGTGCAAACGCCACGACCTCCCACCAAGAAGCATGCAGCAGGCCATGTCCGGCCCAGGTCAAAAACACATCAAACATCAGAAACTTTCAGATCGATACAACGCGGTTGGAACCCTGCCCAAGGCAAAAGTTGCGTGCATTATCGGAGTTGTGAAGCACCCGGCGCACAGGGCAAACGCGAAGACCTTGTCAGTTCGCAATCGCGGCGTCGGCATCGCCGTCGGCCGCGCGAGAAGACGATGCCCGTCGTTGCAGCACGGCCGCATAGAAACCGTCGGTCGCATGGCGATTGGGCAACAATTGCAGATCGCCCTGCGTCACCAGATCGTCGCCTTGCACGCCCTGCTGACGCAGCACCGAGTCGGCCGGGACGCGCTCGAACTCAGGATGCGCGGTCAGAAAGGCGTTGACGATCGCGCCGTTCTCCTCAGGCAGGACGCTGCACGTGGCGTACACCAGACGGCCGCCCGGCTTCACCAGCGTTGCGGCGGCCTGAAGGATACTGGCTTGTTTTGTCGCCAATTCGGCCACATCTTCCGGCTTCTGCCGCCATTTCATGTCGGGATTGCGCCGCAAGGTACCCAAGCCGGAGCACGGCGCATCCACCAGGACGCGATCCACCTTGCCGGCGAGACGCTTGACCCGCTCATCGCGTTCGTGCGCAATGGCCACCGGGTACACATTGGACAGCCCGCTGCGCAGCAGACGCGGTTTGAGCTTGGCCAGTCGGTAGTCGGCCACATCGAAGGCGTAAAGGCGACCCGTGCCGCGCATCATCGCGCCCAGGGCCAGAGTCTTTCCGCCCGCCCCTGCACAGAAATCGACCACCATCTCGCCGCGGCGCGGCGCCAGCAGCAAGGGCAGCAGTTGACTGCCCTCGTCCTGCACCTCCACCCAGCCTTCGCGGAACACGGTGAGATCCTGCAAGGCGGGCTTGCCCTCCAGTCGGATGCCCCAGGGCGAATAGGGCGTGGCGCGCGCGGGCAGATTCAAGCGGGCAAACACATCGAGCACGGCTTCACGCCGCGTTTTCTGCACATTCACCCGCAAATCCAGCGGGGCGGGACGCAGCAGCGACTGCGCCAGCGCCGGGTATTCCGCGCCATAGTGGGCTTGCAAGGCCGCTGCAAGCCATTCCGGCAGACTCCAGCGGACCGCCTCGGGCAGCGCCATCGCGTCCTGGGCGAGCACGCGTTTGCGCCATGCAAGCTGTTCGGGCGTGAGCGCCTCATGCAGCGATTGCGCGTTGCCCGACCATCCCAGAATGGCCAGCCGCACCTCCATGGCCCCGCCGATCCCCTCATCGCCGGCGGCAAGCGTCTGAAACAGGCGCAGATGCCGCAACACCTGATAGACCGTGTCGGCCAGGATCTGGCGATCCGACTTGCCCAATTGCGGCTTGGCACGGAACAACCGCGACAGCACGGCATCGGCGGCAGCGTCGAAACGCAGCATCTCGCGCAGCACGTCGCGCGCGGTGTAAAGCAGGTCACGCGGTTTCATGGCGCTCTTTCAGGAGGAAGAATCGGTGGCGGGCTGGATGCGGGTACGCAAGCCATCGATCTGCACCCGCCCTTCCAGCATGGCCCGCACGGCGGGAGGATAGATGCGGTGCTCTTCAAGCAGCACGCGCGCGGCCAGGGTCTCGGCCGTGTCGCCATCCAGAACGGGCACGGCGGCCTGCGCCAGAATCGGCCCGTGATCGAGCGCATTGCTCACCAGATGCACGGTAGCGCCGTGCCACTTCACCCCCTCTTCCAGCGCCCGGGCATGTGTGCGCAGCCCGGTGAAGGCCGGCAGCAGGGACGGATGGATATTGACCAGACGGCCGGCGAAGCGGTCGACAAAAGCCGCTCCCAGCACGCGCATGAAGCCGCACAGCGCGATCACATCGGGTTGCAGCGCATCGATCGCCTCGGCCAGAGCCTGGTCGAACGCCTCGCGGCTGGCAAAATCGGCGTGGGCGATCACTTGCGTGGGCACGCCAAAGGCGCGTGCGACCTCCAGCCCCGCAGCGTCGGCCCGGTTGCTGATCACACCGCGCACGCAAATCCCCCAGCCCTGCTCGCGCTCGGCCTGAAGAATGGACTGCAGATTGCTGCCGCGCCCGGAAATGAGGAGAACCAGATTTTTCATCGGCGCGCAGTGTAGCCGCCTAGTGGGCCTCTCCGGCCGCGCACCGTACGTCGCGCCAGGCCCGAAAACCCCGCGTCGCGTGAATAATGGTGCGTTTATTTTCGCCACGCACCGCCATGAAATGCCCTTTTTGCCAGAGCGACGACACGCAGGTGATTGAAACCCGCGATGTGGAAGACGGCACCGCCCTGCGCAGGCGGCGGCGCTGCGGCCATTGTGACAAGCGCTTCACCACCTATGAACGCGCCGAAGTCAGCTTTCCGGTCGTCGTGAAAAAAGACGGTCGGCGCACCGACTACGACCGCGACAAACTCCGCGCCTCCTTCCTGCTGGCCCTGCGCAAGCGGCCCGTCAGCGCCGAGGCGGTGGACACGGCCATCGGGCATGTGGAGCAGCAACTCCTGCAAAGCGGCGCCCGCGAACTGCCCGCAGCCCAGATCGGCACCTGGGTCATGGAAGAACTCCGCGCGCTCGACGGCATCGCCTATGTACGCTTTGCCTCCGTCTATCACAGCTTCAAGGACCTGAGCCAGTTTCTCGACGTGCTGCAGGAGGTGCAGCCCGCATCGCCTGCCTCCAAGCCCCGTCGCGGCAAACCCACGGCATGAACGCCACCAAGCCATCGCAGCCCCAGGACGCCTTCAGCGGGGAGGATCAGCGCCACATGCGGCGGGCGCTTGAGCTGGCGCGCGGGGCGATGTACCGCACCAGCCCCAATCCGCGCGTGGGCTGCGTGCTGGTGCGCGACGGCCAGGTGCTCGGCGAAGGCGCGACCCTGGCGGCGGGACAGGATCATGCCGAAGTCCAGGCGGTGAAACAGGCCTGGGAGCACGGCCATGTCTTGCAGGGCGCCACGGCCTACGTCACCCTGGAGCCCTGCTCCCACCACGGCCGCACCCCCCCCTGCGCCGACCTGCTGGTGACCCAGGGGGTGGCCCGCGTGGTCGCCGCGATGGTCGATCCCAACCCCCGGGTGGCGGGCCAGGGCTTGCAGCGCTTGCGCGAAGCCGGCATCGCGGTCGATGTCGGACTGTTCGCCGATGAGGCACGCGAGGTCAACCTGGGCTTTGTCGCCCGCATGGTGCGCGGCACGCCCTGGGTGCGGTTGAAGGTGGCCGCCTCGCTGGACGGCGTCACCGCCCTGCCCAACGGCGCAAGCCAGTGGATCACCGGCGAAGCGGCACGCGCCGACGGCCATCACTGGCGTGCGCGGTCTTGCGCCGTCCTCACCGGCCTGGGTACGGTGCGGGCCGACGATCCCCAGCTCAATGTGCGGGCGGTGCCCACGCCGCGCCAGCCCATCCGCATCGTCATCGACAGCCGTCTGGAATGCCCGCCCACCGCTCGCCTGCTGCAGAGTGCCGATTCGCCGCTGTGGATCGTCCACGCCCTGCCGCCCGAACGGGCCGCGCCGCGTCTGGCTGCGCTGCGCGGCGCGGCCATCGGCTCGCTCGACCTGCAGGACATCGCCCTGCCCGCAGACCCCGACAAGCCGGGCAAGACCGATCTGCGGGCGCTGATGCAGGTGCTCGGCCAGCGCGGCATCAACGAACTGCACTGCGAGGCGGGCGAAAAGCTCAACGGCTCGCTGCTGCGCGCAGGCGTGGTGGACGAGCTGCTGCTGTATCTTGCGCCCAAGTTGCTGGGCGAGGGCGCCGGATTGGCGGCGCTGGGGCCGTACCGATCGCTGACCGAGGGATTGGCGCTGCGATGGCACGCGGTCGATCCCGTCGGAGGCGATCTGCGCATCCTTGCCCGTTTTCCCTCATTTTCTTTTTCCCACTGAACCGCCATGTTCACCGGACTCGTCACCACCGTCGGCAGCATTGCCAGCGTCGTTCCCCTCGGTTCCCAGGCCAGCCACGGCAAACGCGTGCGCCTGCAGGTCGATCCTGCCTGGCTTCAGGGCGTGCAACTCGGCGAGAGCATCGCCGTCAGCGGCGCCTGCATGACGGTGGTGGATCTGCAGCCCGGTGCGTTCGCCTTCGACATCTCGGCCGAGAGCCTCGCGCGCACCGCGGGGCTGGACGCACCAGGCGCGCTGGTCAACCTGGAGCAATCGGTCTCCCTCTCCACCAAGCTCGGCGGCCATCTGGTCACCGGCCACGTGGACGGCGTCGGCCGGGTGGCCCGGTTCGAGCCCAGCGGCGAATCCTGGCTGCTGGAGGTGGATGCGCCCGCTGCCTTGGGCAAGTTCTTTGCGTACAAGGGTTCCATCGTGGTCAACGGCGTCAGCCTTACCGTCAACCGCGTCGAAGACCTGCCGGGGCATTGCCGCGTAAGCATCAACCTCATTCCCCATACCCTGCAGCACACCAATCTGCATCAGTTGCGCGAGGGCAGCGCGGTCAACCTCGAAATCGACCTCATCGCCCGCTACGTCGAGCGCATGCTGGGCGCGGCGGAGGGCGTGCGGCATGTGTGAGCTTTTTGCCTACTCCAGCCGCGTGCCCGCCCGGATTCGGATTGCCTTTCGCGAATTCGCGCGCCACGGCGGCCCGCATGCGGGCAACCCCGACGGCTGGGGCGCCGCGTATTACGACGGGGTCGACGCGCACGTCCTGCGCGAGGCGCAGCCCACGCTGTCCAGCGCCTTCGTCCCGGTGCTCGAAAAGCACGACTTTCACAGCCCGCTGGTGATCGCGCACATCCGTCGCGCCTCGCGCGGGCCGGTCGCGCTGGTCAACACCCAGCCCTTCGCCCGCGAGCTGTTCGGGCGGCGCCACATCTTCGCCCACAACGGCGACTTGCCCGATGTCGAACGCGCCCTGCCCCTGGCCCACGCGGCACACCGTCCGATGGGCCAGACCGATTCCGAGCATGCGTTCTACGTCCTCATGCAAGCGCTGCTGGCGCTCGATGCCGCCGGCGAGAGCGGCGACCTGAAACGCCGCATCGACGTGGTTTCCGATTTCGCCGCCCGCATGCGGGCCATCGGCGCGGCCAATTTCCTGTTCACCGACGGCGATCTGCTGTTCGCCCATGCCCATCGCCGCCGCAGCCACCCGGGCGAGACCTGGGTGCCGGGCCTGCACATGCTCACGCGCGAGGCCGCCAGCGACCATCAGATGCGCGCCTCCGGGCTGCACGTCCAGGGCCGCGACGACAAGCCCGCGCCCGCGGTGATGCTCGCCAGCGTGCCTCTCACCCCTGAGGATTGGGAGCCTCTGCCCGAAAACACCCTGCTCGTCGTGCAGCAGGGCCGATTGATCGCCCGCATCAGCCGTTGAGCCGGCCGACCTCCGTTGCAAACGGACACAGGCCCGGCACGGCCCGCTGATAAAGTCTTGCCGACATCCCTGAGACCCGCCCCAACGCGCGTATGAAACGTTTCCGATCCCGCCTGCTTCCCCTCTTCGTCCTCCTCTGGCTGACCCTGATTCCCCGGCTGAGTTGGGCACTGGGGCTGGGTGATGTTTCGGACTGGGCCCAATCCACCTGGAACGCCGCCGTCACCACCACCAAGACCGGTCAGGACGATCTCTACTTCAGCGGCTACACCTGGCACGACCCCGGCACCTACACCGAGGCCAAGCGCGCGGTGCTCAACAAACACGCCTGGGGCATCGGCTGGGGCCGCCATTTGACGAATGCCGACGGCAACGAGGACATGGTCTACGCCATGGTCTTTTCCGATTCGCACTGGAACGCCGAACCCATCGTTGGTTACGCCCACCAGTGGATGTATTTCAACGACTCCCCGGTGGGATTCGGTCTGGGCTACACCCTGGCCGTCACCTCGCGGGCCGACATTTTCAAGAACATCCCCTTCCCCATCGCCCTGCCCATCGCCTCGCTGCGCTTCGGCAAGCTCTCGATCTACGGCACCTTCATCCCCAAGGTGAACAACAAGCTCAACAACGGCAACGTCGCGTTTTTCTTCGGGCGCTACGAGTTCTGATTGCACCGGCAGGCGCCAAGCGGTGCCAAGCGCGCCCGGCGCCGCGCTTTTACAATGGCTGGCTTTTCGCAGCGTCCCTCCATCATGCCCCTGTCCCCCGTTCCCGACATCATTGCCGAGCTCAAGGCCGGGCGCATGGTCATCCTGGTCGATGAGGAAGACCGCGAAAACGAAGGCGATCTGGTCATCGCCGCCGAACACATCACGCCGCAGGCGATCAATTTCATGGCCACGCATGCGCGCGGTCTGATCTGCCTGACCCTCACCGCCCAGCGCTGCGCGCAGCTCGGCCTCAAGCACATGGTCGAGCGCAACGGTTCGTCCCACGGCACCGCCTTCACCGCCTCCATCGAAGCGGCCGAAGGGGTGACCACGGGCATTTCGGCGTCCGACCGCGCGCGCACCGTGCAGGCCGCGGTGGCACGCCAGGCCCAGGCCAGCGACATCGTGCAGCCAGGCCACATCTTCCCGCTGATGGCCGCCGAGGGTGGCGTGCTCATGCGCGCCGGCCATACCGAGGCCGGCTGCGACCTCGCCGCCCTGGCCGGCCTGGAGCCGGCTGCCGTGATCTGTGAAGTGATGAATGCCGACGGCACCATGGCGCGCCTGCCCGACCTCGAACAATTTGCCGCGCAGCACGATCTGAAGATCGGCGCCATCGCCGATCTCATCGAATACCGCAGCCGCACCGAATCGCTGGTGCAGCGCGTGGGCGAGCAGACGATGCAAACTCCTTTCGGCGCCATGCGCTGCGTGGCCTACACCGATCGCGCCGGCCACGGATTGCATCTCGCGCTGGTTCATGGCGACCTCGCCGCCCAGAATGCGCCACTGGTGCGCGTGCACGAGCCCCTGTCCGTCCTCGACCTGCTCGACACCGAATGCCAGCGCCATTCCTGGAATCTGCCGCAAGCCCTGCAGCGCATCGTGCGGGAAGGCAGCGGCGTGGCCGTCTTGCTCAACTGCGGTGAATCGGCCGCGCAATTGCAGGCCCAGTTCCAGCGTCTGATGCAGCCTGCGGCCATGCCGCCGAAATCGGGGGTCACCGCGCTGCGCGACTACGGCATCGGCGCCCAGATCCTGCGCGATCTCGGCGTGCGGCAGATGCGACTGCTCGGCCAGGCACGCAAAATGCCCAGCATGGCGGGCTACGGCCTGGAAATTCTGGGCTTCGAGCCCGCGCCGCAAACCCGCTGCACCGCCACGCGCAGCGCGTAAGCTGTCGGCTTCAAACCGGCGGCTCGCGCAGCTTGTCGGCGCGCCGTCCTTGACCGCCCATTTCACTGTCCCGCCCACGCCATGCAAAACGTCCAGAACCGCATTCTTTCCGAACAACTCGACGGTCGTGATCTGCGCATCGCCGTGGTGCAGGCCCGCTTCAACACCGCGCTGACCGACCGGCTCACCCAGTCCTGCCTCGACGAACTTGAGCGCCTGGGCGTGAACGAGGACGACATCGGTCTCTACACCGTCCCCGGCGCGCTCGAACTGCCGCTGATGCTGCAGGCTCTGGCCGAGAGCGAGGCCTTCGATGCGCTCATTGCCATCGGCTGCGTGATCCGGGGCGACACCTACCACTTCGAAGTCGTCTGCAACACCAGCGCGGCCGGCATCGGTCAGGTGGCGCTCGACTACAACATGCCGGTGGCCAACGGTGTGCTCACCGTGGAAAACGAAGCGCAAGCCGAAGCCCGCATCGACAAAGGCGCCGAATGCGCCCGCGTCGCGGTGGAAATGGCCAATCTGTTCATCGACATCAGCGACAACGACGACGAGGCCGCATGACCGCAACCACCGCCCCCAAAAGCGCGCGGCGCAAATCGCGCGAACTCGCGTTCCAAGGCATTTACGAATGGCTGATCGCCGGCAGCGACACCGGTGCCATCGAAGCCTTCCTGCACGAGCGCTACCCCACCATCAAGCTCGATGACGAGCACTTTCAATCGCTGCTGCACGGCGCGCTGGCCGACGCCGGTGCGCTCGACGCGCTGATCCAGCCGCACATCGACCGCCAGACCAGCGAGCTTTCCCCCGTGGAACACGCCCTGCTCCTGATGGGTGCATTCGAATTGCAGCGCCACCTCGACGTGCCCTATCGCGTGGTCATCAACGAAGCGGTCGAACTCGGCAAGGTGTATGGCGGCACCGACGGCTACAAATACGTCAACGGCGTGCTCGACCGCATCGC
>JAJTBQ010000341.1 GCA_021286835.1 Thiomonas sp. | reverse complement strand
TGGTCGCCCACGGCCGAAATGGCATCGCGTATCGCCAGCAACACTGAGAAGGGCAGCAGCAAAGGCGGCTCGCCCACGGCCTTGGAGCGATGGATGGTCGGCTGGGCGTTGGGGTTGTCGAACAGCGCGGTGAGAAACGTTGGCGGGCAGTCGTTGGCCGTCGGAATCTTGTAGGTGCTGGGGGCGTGGGTGAGCAGAAGCCCGGTTTTCGGGTGCCACACCAGTTCTTCCAGGGTGAGCCAACCCATGCCCTGGATGAAAGCGCCTTCGACCTGTCCGATGTCGAGGGCCGGATTGAGCGACTTGCCGGCGTCGTGCAGCAGATCGGCGCGCAGCAGGCGCCATTCGCCGGTCAGGGTATCGACCAGCACTTCGCTGACCGCGGCACCGTAGGCGAAGTAGTAGAACGGGTGGCCGGTGAGCGTCTTGGCATCCCAATGCAGGTCGGGTGTGGTGTAGAAGCCGTCGCTCCACAACTGCACCCGGGCGAGATAGGCCTGCTGCACCAGGGTGGCGAAGGGCAGGGTGGCGTCGCCGGTGTGCACCATGCCGCCGCTGAAGCGCACCGACTCGGTGCGGCCGCCGTGCCGTTCGGCGGCGAACGCCGCCAGGCGCAGGCGCAGCGTGCGGGCGGCGTCGAGTGCGGCCATGCCGTTGAGGTCGGCCCCGGTGGACGCGGCGGTGGCCGAGGTGTTGGCGACCTTGTGGGTGTCGGTGGCGGTGCAGCGCACGGCGGCGAAGTCCAGCCCCAGTTCTTCGGCGACGACCTGCGCCACCTTGGTGTTCAGCCCTTGCCCCATTTCGGTGCCGCCGTGGTTCACCAGCACGCTGCCATCGGTGTAGATGTGGACGAGCGCGCCCGCCTGGTTCAGGTGCACGACATTGAACGAGATGCCGAACTTGACCGGGGTGAGCGCCAGCCCCTTCTTGAGCACCGGGCTGTGGGCGTTGAAGCGGGCGATGGCGGTGCGGCGCGCGGCGTAGTCGGCGCTCTGCACGAGCTGGTCCACCAGGGGAGTGATGACGTTGTCGGTCACGCCCTGGCCGTAGGGCGTGTGGTTGTTGCGGCCAATGCCGTAGAAGTTGGCGCGGCGCACCTGAAGGGCGTCATGCCCGAGCTTGCGAGCAATGGAATCGAGCACGAACTCGGTGACGAGGGCGCCTTGCGGCCCGCCGAAGCCGCGGAAGGCGGTGTTGCTCTGGGTGTTGGTCTTGGCCACGAAACCGTGGATGGCGACATTGGGCAGCCAGTAGGCGTTGTCCACATGGCAGATGGCGCGGGTGAGCACCGCGCCGGAGAGATCGGCGGAATGCCCCGCATTGGCGATGAGCGTGACCTCGTAGCCGAGGATGCGGCCTTCATCATCGAAGCCCACGGCGTAGTCGTACTCGAAGCCGTGGCGCCTGCCGGTGATGAGGAAGTCGTCGTCGCGGTCGAGCCGCAGCTTCACCGGCCGCTGCAGCAGATGGGCGGCCAGCGCCGCGCAGCAGGCGAACTGCGCCGACTGCGATTCCTTGCCGCCGAAGCCGCCGCCCATGCGTCGGCATTCCACCTGCACCTGATGCTGCTTCCAGCCCAGCATGTGGGCCACGACATGCTGCATCTCGCTGGGGTGCTGGGTGGAGCAGAGCACGCGCATGCCCGCATTCTCGGAGGGCATGGCATAGGCCACCTGGCCTTCGAGGTAGAACTGCTCCTGTCCGCCCACGCTCAGGCTGCCTTGCAGGCGATGCGGGGCCGAGGCCATCGCCCGTTCGAGTTCGCCGGGCGCCGTCTCGCGCGTCAGGTGCATGGGGGGCAGCACATACTGGCCCTGGGCATGGGCTTCGCGGGCCGTGAGCAGCGCGGGCAGGGCTTCGGCCTGGATCACCTCGCGGGCCAGGGCCGCCGCGCGGCGCGCGAGGGTTTGCGTGGTGGCCACGACGACGAAGACCGGCTGGCCGACGAAGCGCAGGAGGTCGGCGGCCAGAATGGGGTCGTCGTGAACCACCGGGCCGCAGTCGTTCACTGCTGGAATGTCGGCCGCGGTGAGGACAGCCACCACACCCGGCTGGGCGCGCAGCCGGGCGAGGTCGATGCCCAGCAGCTTGCCATGCGCCAGGGGGGAAAGCCCCAGCGCCGCGTGCAGCGTGCCCTGCAACTCCGGGGCGTCATCGGTGTAGGCGGCCTGCCCGCTGACGTGCAGGTGCGCCGATTCGTGCGGCGGGCTGACGCCCACGCGGGCACCCTGGCGCAGGGCGGGCCATTCGGACTCGGGCCAGGGATGGTCCTCGGATCGGGCAAAGTCGGCGAT
>JAJTBQ010000340.1 GCA_021286835.1 Thiomonas sp. | reverse complement strand
GCCCCACCCGCTTGAAAACCTGAGCCGCCCTGGCGGCTCTCTCAAACCGGAACCGTCCGACGCGGCCGAAATTGCAGGTTTGCTGCGCACAGGTCGGGCTCGCCTGCTGGATGCGGGCAACACCACGTTGGCGCTGGAAAGCCGCTTCGACCTGGCCTACAACGCGGCGCATGCGCTGTGCTTGGCCGCGCTGCGCGCCAAGGGCTACCGTGCCGCCAACCGCTACATCGTCTTTCAGGTGCTGCCGCACACGCTGGGCCTGGGGCCCGAGGTGTGGCGGGTGCTGGATCTGTGCCACAACAAACGCAACCTGGGTGAGTACGAAGGCTTGCTGGAGGTGGATGAGCGGCTGGTGAAGGATCTGATCACGGCCACGCAGAAGGTGGCCGACGCGCTCAGCGCAGTGTGACCCCGAAACTGGCTGAGCATCAGCGGCAGCTCTCGCCTGTTGCCTACAGGCGCGCAGCGAACTTCCCGCCCCAATCACCTACCGCCGCGTCGCCCGCGCCTAGCCAACACATGGCGCAGAGATCTATTCCGCGTCGCCTTGAAGCAATTCCTGGAGGTTTTCCCACTGCAACACGGTGCCCGCCGGGGTGTCTGTGAGCAGGCGTTGGCCGATGACGGTGTCGAAGTCGGCGGCGGGAATGCCGCTGGCGGGGCGGCGCAGTTGCAGGTGTTCGCGCCGCAGCACGGTGCCCGAGGGCAGGGCGGTGGCCAGCACCACGCTGCGGCGGGCCACGGCGCGCACGTCGATCTCGTCGGAACGCGGGGCCTTGATGCCGTCGCCCAGCATGGCTTCGATGCGGCGGATGTCGCGCGCCAGCGCGGCGAATTCGGCGGGTTCGCTGGAGGCGCGGTGGTCGGGGCCGGGCAGGTTGCGGTCGAGGGTGATGTGCTTCTCGATCACGCAGGCCCCCAGGGCCACGGCGGCAAGCGCGGCGGCATTGCCCAGGCTGTGGTCGGAATAGCCGGTGGGCAGGCCGGTCTCGGTGTGCAGGGTGGCGATGGCGCGCAGGTTGAGCGCATCGTCGGGCGCGGGGTAGGCGGAGGTGCATTGCAGCAGGGTGAGGGCAGGCACATGACCTTCTCGCTGGGCCCACGCCGACTGCACCCAGCCCACGGCCTGCTTGACTTCGGCCAGGGTGGCCATGCCGGTGGAAAGAATGAGCGGCAGTCCGGTGGCGGCGGCCTTGGTCAGCAAGGGGCGGTTGACGATTTCGCCGGACGAGAGCTTGAGCCGCCGCACGCCCAGGCTGACCAGCAGATCCACCGCGTCTTCCGAGAACGGGGTGGACATGAATTCGATGCCGACCCGCGCGCAATGGGCGGCCACGATCTGGTGCTGCTCGGCACTGAGTTCGAGCTTGCGCAGCATGGCGAACTGGTCGGTCTCGCCGGTGGCGCCCTGCTGGTAGGCGGCGGTGGCGGTGCCGGGCAGGGCGAGGTCTTCGGCGCGGAAGGTCTGGAACTTGACCGCGTCGGCCCCGGCGGCGCGGGCGGCATCGACCAGTTGCAGAGCCAGGTCGAGCTGGCCGTTGTGATTGACGCCGGCTTCGGCAATGAGGAAGACGCGGTTGCTGGTCATATCAAGTTCCGGATTGCTGACGGGCATAGTGCCATTCGGCGAGGGCGAAGTCGTCGGCGGTGTCGATGTCCACCGAGCGTTGCGGGGGCATGGCGTAAGCCGCCACGGTCACGCTCCACAGACCGTGCTGCGCGGCGTGGGCCAGGGCTTCGCGCCGCCAGACGTAGATCGAGCCATTGAGCGCCCAGACTTGGGGTGCGCTCTGGCGGGCGGTCAGGCCGCCGCCCTTGCTGATGCTGACGCTGCCGTCGGGCTGCGCTTCGACGAGGTTGAAATAGGGGTTGAAGCCGCTGTCGAACACGCTGAGCACCAGCCCCGGCGCGTCGGCGGCGTCGGCGCGGGCGAGGCAGCCGTCGAGGTCTTCGGGGATGCGCAGCGGCGAGGTGGGTTGCAGATCGACGATGCGGGTGACGATGCTCCGCTGTGCTTCGAGATAGGCCACGAGGTGTTCGATGACCGGGAGCTTGGGCGTGTCGTCGCGCGCCAGCTCGGTCGGCCGCAGATAGGGCACGACGGCGCCCGCCTCGCGGGCGATGCGCGCGATCTCCGCGTCGTCGGTGGAGACATAGACGGCGCTGATGGCGGGGTGTCGCAGCGCGAAGCGGATGCTGTGCGCGATGAGGGGCAGGCCGGCGAAGGGCCGGATGTTCTTGCCCGGCAGGCCTTTGCTGCCGCCTCGGGCGCAGATCGTGGCGATGGTGGTCATGGGTT
>JAJTBQ010000339.1 GCA_021286835.1 Thiomonas sp. | reverse complement strand
TCGAAGGTGTAGAACAGATCCACCGCGTTCTCGGTGCCGGTCTGGGCCTGGACCGAAAGGCGCCGGGTGAGCTGGTACTGGATGTTGAAGATGTTCGACACGCCGTCGAGCCCGCGAGAGAAAGTCACCAGCGTGTTCGACGACAGGCGTTTGCTCAGCGTCAGCACGGTGCTGGGCAGTCCGTTCGTGCTGGTCGTCGAGGTGCCGGTGGCGCCGCCCGTGCCCAGAGGGTCGGTGCTGCTGGCGCTTTGCACGCTGATGCTGTCCAGCCCGACGGCATGGGCCAGCCGGGTCTGCAGCGGCTGGCCGTCACTCGGGCCCAGCAGGGCCGCGGCGGCGGTTTGCAGCAGGCCGATGTCGGACGCGCCGACCTGGCTGAGCGGCTGCCCGAGCACCAGCCACGACAGGATTTCGGTGTCGGGCATCGCCGGCGTCGAGCTGAGCTTGATCAGCGGCCGCCGCGCGGTGCCGCCGATGTTCACGCCGACCTCGATGCCCGTGGGCAGATTGGGCCGGGTCGCGGTGATGTTCAGCCCGGGGTTGTCCACCGGACCGGCGAAGTTGACGCGCCCTTGGGTCACCTGAAGCTGCTGGCCGTAGGCGGTGTATTCGCCCTGAACCACTTCGATGCTGCCCGTGGCCGTGGGCGTGGCGCCGTTGTCGGCGCGCACGCGCACGCTGCCCCCCAGCATCGCGTCCAGCCCCTGGCCATAGAGGTGGAAGTTGGAGCCGAGGTTGAAGGTGCCCTCGAAACGCACGGCGTTGGGCATGGCGGCGGCGGGCTTGCTCGCCGCGGGCGACTGGCCCTTGATGACCACGTCGCTGCTCAGCGTGGGCCCGCTGGCGCGCGGCAGGGCGATGTCGGCACTGTCGGCGGTGAGGTTGGTGGTGAGCGCCAGGACCTTGTCGGCGAGTTGGGCCTGGGCGGTGCCGCTGAGCACGAGCTGCCGATCGGGGCGGCTGAGCAGTTGCAGCTTGTCGGCCTTGAAGTCGAGGGTCGCGCGGGGCAGGCCACTCTGCAGCCTCGCGTCGCCGGTGGCCGTGAGTTGTCCCTTGCCACCCTGGAGCTGCAACTGGTCGAGCTGAAGCCGGTCGCCGGTGAAGTGGGCGCGCAGCACGCCGTTCTTGAGATCGAGCCCCTGCGCGGGCCAGGCCAGCCGCAGCGCCCGTCCTTCGAGCGAGCCGCTGAACTGCGGTGCGGCCAGCGTGCCGCGGCCTTGCACGGCCAGTTGCAGCCGACCTTCGGCGCGGTAGTCGTAGCCGATCAGCGGTGCGGCCCAGGCCAGGCTGGGCATGTCGGCGCCGGCGTCGATCTGCAGCGGCGCGTCTCCGGCGATGCCCCAAAGATCGCCGCGTCGGCTGAGCTGGACGCTGCCGCTGGCCTGGACCGTGCCCATGCCGGTCTGCAACACGCCCTGTGCTTGCAGGCGGCCTGCGTGTGCGGTGAGATCGAGCACGAGCTGGCCGATGTCCAGCGGCATGAAGCCGCCGCGCGACGCGGCCCGGCCGAAAGAGGCATCGCAGGTGGGGCCGAGCGTCACCGTGCCCACGCGCTTGGTCGGCGGCGCGGCGACCTGCAGGGCGATGTCGCCGCTGTCGCGCTGCAGATGCACATGGCCTTCGACGCTCGCGCCCGCGTCGATCTTCCAGTCGCCCGAGAGCACGAGGGTGTCGCGCAGCCGGGCCGGGGCGATGCCGGCCAGGCTCAGCAGATCGGCGGTCTGGACGGCGTTCATGCGTCCATCGGTGCGCAGCAGGCCCGGCGCCAGCTGAAGGTTGTTCAGATCGATGCGCCCGGCCTGAAGTTGGAGGGCCGCATGCTGGAGCTGCAGACGCAAGGGCGTGAAGGCCAGGTCCAGCGCGGCCGGGGCCTGGAGCTTGAGCGCCAGCGGTCCGCTGTTGTCGAGCGCGGTGATCTGGCCTCGCCAGCCTTGTGGCGCACCCAGCCAGCCGCCTTGAGCGCGCAGATGCAGATCCACCGGCAGCGGCCGTTGCGCCGGCGCGCTGGCGCCCGTCGACGACTCGTTTTCGGTGCCGCCCAGAGGCAGCTGGCCCTGAGCGTCCAGCGCGAGGCTGTGCTGGGCGCGGGTGCCCGTCACATCGAGCGAGGCGGTGCTCAGCGTGGTGTCCTGTTTGGCGTCCTCTTGCGCTTTGCCCAGGTCGGCCAGCCGCAGCTGCTGCAACCGCACCTTCAGGTCGAGCTGGCCCTTCAATCCGGCCGTGGTCTGGGCCTGGGCCTGCAGGCTGTGAAGCTGCACCGTCTGCCCGCCCTGATGCCAGTCGAGGCCGTCGAGATCGACCTG
>JAJTBQ010000338.1 GCA_021286835.1 Thiomonas sp. | reverse complement strand
CCGAGTTCATCGATGCAGGACACCTCAGAGTCTTCGTTTCACCCTCCGACCGCCTTGCAGATCGTGCAGAAGGCGGGGCTCGTTGCCGCGGCGCCGCAGGGTGCCGTGGCGCGGCGCTCGGCCTGGTCTGCGCGCGGCCTGATGACTTACGCATGGGCGCTGGTGCTCATCCTCGTGGTGGCCGGGATGTTTGGTCGCGACCCCTGGAAGGCGGACGAGCCCTATTCGGTGGGCATGGCGTTTGATTTCTCGCGGAGCAGCGACTGGATCGTGCCGCGTGTGGCCGGGGTGCCCTTCGTCGAAAAACCGCCGCTGATGTATTGGACGGCCGCATTCACGGCACGTCTGACCGATCACTGGCTGCCCTTCTTCGACGGCGCGCAGCTGGCCACTCTGGCCTGGCTGCTGCTGATGATCTGGGTGCTCAAGCGCGCGGGCGACGGATTGGCGGGCCCTGCCGAGGCCTCGCGCAGGACTGGGTTGAGCGCGGTGTTGTGGTTTCTCGGCACCCTGGGCACGATCGAACATCTGCACAAACTGACCGCCGACATTCCCTTCACGGCAGGAGCCATTCTGTGCCTTGCCGCGCTCGTCGCCCATGCCCGGTCAAGCCAGCATCCGCCCAGCGCTGACGCCGTGCCTGGACTGCCGAAGACCGCACTGGGCAGCGGCCTGCTCTTGGGCACGGGCGCGGGCATCGCCTTCATGAGCAAGGGGCTGCTGGTGCCCGGCGTCGTGGGCATCACCTGCCTGCTCGCGCCCCTGTTTCCCGCGTTTCGCCAACGTCGCTACGCCGTCATGCTGGCCTGGGCCTTCCTGGCCGCGCTGCCCTGGTTGCTGATCTGGCCCATCGCATTCTGGAAGACCTCGCCAAGCCTGTTCACGCTCTGGTTCTGGGACAACAATTTCGGGCGCTACTTTGGTTTTGAACATCTGGGAGGCGCGCGCGGCAGCAATGCCGACGCTCTGCTCTCCTTGATCGGGCTGACTTTCCCCTCGGGCTGGGTTGCGGTAGGCGGTGCCATCGCCGCATTCAGACGAGCGAAACTGCGCGTGAAGCCGATCGATCCTGCCCTGGGCATTCTGTGGGCCTATGTGGTGATCTTCGTGGCCACGTTGTGGTTCTCGTCGGTCTTGCGCGACATCTACCTGCTGCCGCTCATGCCCGCGCTGGCCCTGCTCGCCACACGGGTCTCGCTGCCCGAACGACTCGACCGCGCCTGGGCGAGCGCCGCGCTGGTGGTGTTTTCCGCGCTGGGTCTGGCGCTCTGGGTCCGCTGGCTGGCCATGGTGAGCGGTCATGGCGATCTGGCCACGTTCGGGCTGGGCAAATGGCTGCCCCTGGAACAGTCGATGCCTCTGTCGGTCATGGCAGCCATGGCGGCCATAGGCATCGCCGCAGCCTGGGTCTGGGCTTTGCGCCTTTGGGCAGCGCGCGCAGCCGGGGCTTTGCTCGTCGGGTTCGCCGGCCTCACATTCATGTGGGGAACGTTCAACACCCTGCTTCTGCCGTGGATGAATGATGCGCGCAGCTACCGCGCCACCTTCGCCGCCATGCAGGCCGAGGTCCCGAGTCCGACGCGATGTCTGCTGACTTTCGGACTGGGCGACTCGGAGCGCGCCATGGTGGCCTTTCTGACGGATCTGAACCCGATCATCGCCAGCTCCCTGCAAGGCCCGGGCGCCTGCCGCGCCTTATTGGTGCTGGACAAGGCCGCGGCGCGCGTTCCCGCTCCGAGCCAGCCCTGGGTGGAGGTCTGGCAAGGGGGCCGTCCTGGCGACAGTAACGAACGGTTCCGTCTATTCATACGCCCGGCCCGCGTCACGACTGAATCGTCCAGGCCGGTCGGGCACGCCGACGCTAGCCGCCCTGCTTTCTCAGCAGCGCCCGCGCTTCCCCTTCGTACGACCGGATCTCCTCCAGCGTCGCCTTGAGATCGGCCAGGCGGCCTTCAATGTCGGCACGGTGCTCGGCGAGCACTTCCAGATAGCGGCGCAGCTGGGGCACGGTGTCCCGCGGCGACTCGTACATCATCACCAGTTCCTTGATCTCGGCCAGGCTCAGCCCCAGGCGTTTGCCGCGCTGCGTGAGCTTCAGCCGCGTGCGGTCGCCCTGGGTGTAGACACGCAGCCTGCCCTCGCGTCGCGGGCAGAGCAGGCCGGCTTCTTCGTAGAAACGGATGGCACGGGTAGTGAGGTCGAACTCGCGCGCGAGTTCACCGATGGTGAAGGTGGCAGCGGCGGGGGCAGCAGCAGCGTTTTTCATGCGTGCCTATACTCGGCTCCAGTTGACGTTAACGTCAAGTGTA
>JAJTBQ010000337.1 GCA_021286835.1 Thiomonas sp. | reverse complement strand
TGGCGGCTTTGTCGGTGGCCTCCCAGCTGAACTCGGGTTCGTCGCGGCCGAAGTGGCCGTAGGCGGCGGTCTTGGCGTAGATGGGGCGGCGCAGATCGAGCATTTCGATGATGCCGCGCGGACGCAGGTCGAAATGGCGGCGCACCAGTTGTTCGAGCTTGGCGTCGTCGATCACGCCCGTACCCTGCGTCGTCACCATGATGCTGGTGGGCTGGGCCACGCCGATGGCATAGGAAATCTGCACCAGGCACTTCTTGGCCAGGCCCGCAGCCACGATGTTCTTGGCCACATGGCGCGCGGCATAGGCGGCCGAGCGGTCGACCTTGGTCGGGTCTTTGCCGCTGAAAGCGCCGCCGCCGTGGGGTGCCGCGCCGCCGTAGGTGTCCACGATGATTTTGCGTCCCGTCAGGCCGCAGTCGCCCTGCGGGCCGCCGACCACGAAGCGTCCGGTCGGGTTGATCAGGTACTTCACCTCGCCACGCATGAATTCGGCAGGCAGCACGGGCTTGATGATGTGCTCGATGACCGCCTCGCGCAGATCGGCCAGTGCGATGTCGGGCGCGTGCTGGGTGGACAGCACCACGGTGTCGATGGCCACGGGATAGCCGTTTTCGTAGCGAAAGGTGATCTGGCTCTTGGCATCCGGGCGCAGCCAGGGCAGACGGCCATCGCGGCGAAGCTGGCTCTGGCGCTCGACCAGGCGGTGCGCGTAATAGATCGGCGCGGGCATGAGCTCGGGGGTTTCGTCGCAGGCATAGCCGAACATCAGCCCCTGGTCGCCGGCGCCGATGTCGAGCTCGTCGTCATGCGCCTTGTTCACGCCCTGGGCGATGTCGGGGCTTTGCTTGTCGTAGGCGACGAGCACGGCGCAACTCTTGTGATCGATGCCGAAGTCGGCGTCGTCGTAGCCGATGCGCTTGAGCGTGTCGCGTGCCACCTGGATGTAATCGACCACGGCGTTAGTGGTGATTTCGCCGGCCAGCACGATGAGGCCGGTGTTGGCCAGGGTTTCGGCAGCGACGCGCGACATCGGATCCTGCGCCAGATTGGCGTCGAGGATGGCGTCGGAAATCTGATCGGCAACCTTGTCGGGATGGCCTTCGGAAACCGACTCGGACGTGAACAGGAAGGCATTTGCCATGGCGAACCTTTCAAACGGTGTTGGTGTTGACGCCACCGTCTGGGTCTCGCACGGCGACGCTTTAGCGGACTTCTGCGCAACCGCCCCGAAAGCCGGCTGCCCCTGCCACCCCGCAAGTTGTCATTAACTCGGTGGCAATGTCATGCATTCTATGTCTGCGCCTCGCCTGCGGGGCTCCGTAACATGGCACCCTTTGAACTGCAGGGAAATCCTCCATCGTGCTGCTCCGCGTCTTCCGCTGGCTGTCTGTTCTGCCCCTGAGCCTGCTTCAGGCGGTGGGGGCGGCGCTCGGCCTGGTGGTCTACGTCGCATCGGGCGTCTATCGCCAGCGGCTGCGCGCCCATCTGCGCCAGGCGGGCTATGCGCCGCGGCAACTGGCCCTCAAGGCCGCCGCGCAGGCCGGGCGCATGGTCGGCGAGCTGCCCGTGATCTGGTTCCGGCGCGGCGCGGCCGCGCCGGTGCACCAGGTCCGGGTGATCGGCAAGGAGCATGTCGATGCCGTGCGCGCCGAGGGCTTCGGCGTGCTGTACCTGACGCCGCACCTGGGATGTTTTGAAATCTCGGCGCAGGTGGCGGCGCTGTGGGGGCCGATCACGGTCATGTTCCGCCCGCCGCGCAAGAGTGCCCTGCTGCCCTTGGCGCTGGCGTCGCGCCAGCGCCACAACCTCGCCACCGCACCGGCGAATCTGGCAGGGGTACGCCCATTGCTGCGCGCCCTGCGCGCCGGTGAGGCGGTCGGCCTGCTGCCGGATCAGGCCCCAGGCAGCGGCGAAGGTGTGTGGGCGGATTTTTTCGGCCGTCCGGCCTACACCATGACCTTGCCGGCACGGCTGGTGCAACTGGGCCATGCGCGCATCATTCTGGCCTCGGCCTTGCGCCACCCTGGCGGCCGCGGCTACACCCTCACGCTCGAACCGTTTCCCGAGCCGTTGGATGCCGATCCGCAGCGCGCCGCGACCCAGATCAATCACGCCCTGGAAGGCCTGATCAGGCGCTGTCCCGAACAGTATCTCTGGGCCTACAACCGCTACAAACGGCCGCCGGGCGCCGAACCGCCCCCGGCGCAGGGCGGCGGGGAGACTGCCGCATGAAGCCGCTGTTCGCCCGCATGAGCATCGCCCTCGTCTGGCTGCTGCATCTGCTGCCCTACCCCGTGCTCGCCGCGCTGGGCACG
>JAJTBQ010000336.1 GCA_021286835.1 Thiomonas sp. | reverse complement strand
TCAGGCATGTCCTGCGGTCTGGGACAGCATGGCGGGGTTGAAGCCCAGCAGCGCCATGGCGGCGTTGAAGCGCGCCTCCACCGGGGTGTCGAACAGCACGGACGGGTCGGCCTCCACGGTGAGCCAGCCGTTCTGCCCGAGTTCTTCCTCGAGCTGCCCGGCGTTCCAGCCGGAATAGCCCAGGGCGATGAGGCTGCGGGCCGGTCCGGTGCCCGAGGCCATGTGTTCGAGCACGTCCTTGGACGTGGTCATCTGCAGCCCGCCGGGAATGTCGAGGCTGGAGGCGAAGGCGGTGTCGGTGGCTTCGTGCAGCACGAAGCCACGTTCCGTCTGGACCGGGCCGCCTTGCAGCACCGCCTGCGCGGCGGGCAGGCCGGCGGTGTCAAGCCCCACGCGCTCGAACAATTCCTTGACGGTGATGTCGGAGGGGCGGTTGATGATCAGGCCCAGCGCCCCGCGGGCCGAGTGCTCGCAGACAAACACCACCGTGCCGGCAAAGTTCTCGTCGGCCATGCCCGGCATGGCGATCAAGAACTGGTTGCTCAGATTGGAGGCGTCGGGTCGGGGGTTCATGGGGTGGAGTTTATCGCGCTGGCGCCCCCTGCTGCCGGGGCTGGGCTATGGTGTGATCCCGTACGACGCGATGGACGCCGATGACCTCCGAAACTCTTTTTTCCTTCGAATCGCCGCGCGCTCTGCGCCTGCCCCTGGGTCTGGTCTGGCTGCGGCGCGATCTGCGGCTTCACGACCACGCGGCGCTGCACGCCGCCCTGCGCGCCTGCGACAAGGTGGCGCTGGTCTTTGTTTTCGATCGCGACATCCTCGATCCGCTGTTGCAGCGCGGGCTGCACGCCGACCGGCGGGTCGAATTCATTCTTGCGGCGATAACGGAGATCGACGCCGCATTGCGTGAGCGCGGGGCGGCACTGGTCGTGCGCCATGCCAGCGCGCGCGAGGCGATTCCGGCCCTGGCCGCCGCATGGGGCGCCCAGGCGGTGTTCTGCGGCCGCGACGACGAACCCGACGCGCTCGAACGCGATGCGGCCGTCGAACACGCCCTGCGGCGCGACGGCCGCGCCCTGCATAGGGCGAAGGAGCACACGATCTTCGAGCGCGACGAGGTCCTCACCGCCCAGGGCAGGCCGTATTCGGTTTTTACGCCCTATCGCACCGCCTGGCTGGCGCGTTATGACGCCCGGCCGCAGCATCCTTTGGAAGGTGAGCTGACAGCCGAGCGTCTGGCCCCTTTGCCTGCGACGCTGCGAGAACCTCTGCCCACGCTATCCGGGCTGGGCTTTGCGCCGACGAATCTGCGCGAGCTGAAACTGCCGCTGGGTGCGTCGGGCGGGCGGGAACTGGTCGACGATTTCCAGCGGCGCATCGACGACTACGACCAGGCGCGCGATTTTCCGGCACGCAAGGGGCCGAGCTACCTCTCGGTGCATCTGCGCTTTGGCACCGTGTCGGTGCGCGAACTGGTCGCGATGGCCTGGGCCCGGCAGCAGGCGGGCAGCGAGGGCGCGAGGGTCTGGCTGTCCGAACTGGTGTGGCGCGATTTCTATGTTCAGATTCTGGCTCACCATCCGCATGTGGTGAATGCGGCGTTCAAGCCGGCTTACGACCGCATTCAGTGGCGCAACGACCCGGTGCAGTTCGCCGCCTGGTGCGAGGGCCGCACCGGCTATCCGCTGGTGGACGCGGCCATGCGCCAGATCAACCAGACCGGCTACATGCACAACCGTCTGCGCATGGTGGTGGCGAGCTTTCTGACCAAGGATCTGGGCATCGACTGGCGCTGGGGCGAGCGCTACTTCGCCGACCATCTCAACGATTTCGACCTGGCGGCCAACAACGGCGGCTGGCAATGGGCCGCGAGCAGCGGCTGCGACGCCCAGCCGTATTTCCGCATCTTCAACCCGGTGTCGCAGAGCGAGAAGTTCGATGCCAACGGCGATTTCATTCGCCGCTATGCCCCCGAGCTGGCTGCCCTTTCCGCCCGCGACATCCATGCGCCGTGGAAGGCGCCGGCGGCGCTGCTGCAGGCCGCCGGGGTCGGTCTGGGGGTCACCTATCCCGCACCCATCGTGCGACACGATCTGGCGCGGGCCGAAACACTGGAGCGCTACGCGGTGGTGAAGGGAGCGGCCTGAGGCCCTGTGCCGTGCTTCTCAGGTTTGCGACGAAGCGCCGGACGCGGTGAAGGTCTGGATCAGATCGAGCAGTTCGGTTTCGGAGTAAGGCTTGCCCAGGTAGTGATTGACCCCGAGCTGCGCCGCGTAGTTGCGGTGCTTGTCGGCGATGCGCGAGGTGATCATGATGATGGG
>JAJTBQ010000335.1 GCA_021286835.1 Thiomonas sp. | reverse complement strand
TTCTGACATGAATCGTTGCAATTCAACGCACTTGCTCACCGCTTCACGCAAAGTCCGGAAGGAGAATGAAACTTGACATTCGACGGCGCGCGATGCACGCGCCGGTTCACCCTCTGGAGACTCTCATGCCCCTACGCACATCCCGAAACATCCTGCGTCAGTTCGCCACCGGTCTGGCGCTGAGCGCCACCGCACTGGCGGCCCACGCCGCAGCCGCACCCTCGGAAATCAAGGTCGGCACGCTCTATGCCAGCAGCGGCCCCTTCGCCGTGGCTTCGCAGGGCCAGTATGAAGGTCTGAAATTCTGGGCCGATGCCATCAACAAGGATGGCGGCGTCTTCGTCAAGGCCTTCAACAAGAAGATCCCGGTCAAGCTCGTCGCCTACGACGACCAGAGCTCCACGTCCACCGCAACCACGCTCTACAACCAGCTCATCACGCAGGACAAGGTGGATGTACTCGTGGCCGACTTCGGCTCGGTGCTCACTTCGGTGGCCGTGCCGCTGGCGGCCGAGCACCATATGCTGCTGATCGACCCGACCGGCTCTGGCGCGAACTTCTTCACCAAGCCCACCAACTATCTGGCCGATGTGAGCATCCCGTCGAGCACGGTGTGGCCGGTGCCGCTGGCCAACTACATCGTGCAGCAGAAGATCAAGCGCGTGGCCATCGTCTATGACGCCAATGACTTCGACGCCTCGCAGGCCACTACCCTCAAGGACGTGCTGGCCAAGGCCGGCATCAAGCCGGTTTACGACCACGGCGTGCCCACCGGCGAGTCGAACTACACCATCCTGCTTCACTCCATCGCGGCCACCCACCCCGACGCGGTGCTGGAGTTCGGTTATGCGCCCAATGACATCGCCTTCCTCAAAGCGCTGAATCAGAGCGGCCTGCATTTCCCGATGACCTTCACCATCTTCCCTGGCCAGCTGATGACGCTGCTGACCAAGAACGTGGGCGAGAAAGCGCTGGCCTACACCTATACCTACCCGACGCCGCCCCTGGTGAAGTACGACAAGGTGAGCTACGGCATGAACACCCAGCAGTTCGTCGATGCCTTCAAGGCCGCCGAGAAAAAGGATCCCAACTTCCTCGACTGCTCGGGCTACAACACCGGCCTGATCGTGCAGCACATGCTCGACATGGCGCCCAAGTTCGATCAACTGGCCTTCCATCAGGCCGTGATGGACATGTCGGGCAAGACCACCACCCTGCTCGGCCCCTTCGACGTCAACGCCAATGGCGCCCAGCTCGGCCAGCCCTTCCCGGTGGCCCAGCTTCAGCCCAAGGACGGCAAGCTCGACGTAACCGTGGTCTATCCGCAGGACAAGGCCACCGGCAAGGCTGTTTACCCGGCACCCAAGTCGTAAACCAATCTCCATCGACAACAACATCGAGAAGGTGCACGAGACCGGCACCTTCTCAAGGGAGGCGTATGGAGCTGCTGGAATACGCCATCATCGGCGGCATTCTTTATGGCATTTTCTTCAGCCTGATCGGCATCGGGCTGAATCTCATCTTCGGGGTCATGCGCATCATCAATCTCGCGCATGGCCAGTTCATCGTGCTGGGCGGTTATGCCGCCTGGGTGGTGTCGCGCCACTTCGGTTTCAACCCGCTGTGGGGCGTGCCCCTCACCATCGTGGCGGCCGTGATCATCGGCTATCCGCTGTACTACGCGGTGGTGCCTCGGCTGCAGCGTTCGCAGGATCCCGAGATGCTGTCGTTCATCCTGTTTTTCGGCATCGGACAGATGCTGGAGGCGCTGACGCTGCTGGGCTTCGGCGCCGATCAGCGTTCGCTGCCCAGTGAGGCTCTGGGATCGGGCAATATCGGCGTGTTCGGCCAGGAATTCCCGGACAGCTGGTGGTGGGCCGCGGGCTTCAGCATCGCAGCCATCGTCGCGCTCTGGCTGTACTTCACCCGCACCAAACTGGGCTACGCGACCCGCGCGATCATGGCCAACCGCGACGAGGCGCTGGCCACCGGCATCAGCGTCAACAAGGTGTCGGCGCTGGCCTTCGTGGCCGGTCTGGCGCTGGCGGGCATTGCCGGCGTATTCCTGCCTTATCTGCTGGGTTCGGTCTCGCCCGATCAGGGCAGCGAACTCACCACGACGTCGTTCGCCATCGTCATCATCGGTTCGCTGGGCAACCCGCTGGGCACGGTGATCGGCGGTCTGGTGTTCGGGCTGGGCACCATGCTCATGCAGACTTATTACTCCTCCTGGTCCAACCTCGTGCCCTACGTGCTCTTGCTGGTGATCGTGCTCATCCGCCCCACGGGCCTGCTCGGAAAGGCGGTGCGCAGTGTCTGAACGCTCT
>JAJTBQ010000334.1 GCA_021286835.1 Thiomonas sp. | reverse complement strand
GAGAGCACCGCGATCTGCTGGAAGAACAGCAGCGTGAGCGGCAGCAGCGCCAGGGTGGCCACCCACTGTGTGCGGCTGGCCTCGCGCGCACGCGTCCAGCCCCGCTGTAGCCAGGACGGCCGCTCGCCCTCGGCCGTCAGGAGTTCGGGGTGCCTGCGGTCGGCGGCGACAAACAGCATGCCCACCGCGACGAAGGACAGCCAGAACCCGGCCTGCCGCACTGCCCACGAGTCCCAAAGCAGCACGGCCGTCAGCGCCAGCGCCATCACGTCGCGCCAGTCCGCGCGCAGCCCACGCTGGCGCAGAGCCAGCACCACCGCGAGCATCAGCAGGGTGCGCTGCGCGGGTACGCCCCAGCCCGCGATCAGGGCGTAGGCGGTGGCCACGCCCAGTGCGCCCCAGGCCGCCACGGTGGGCGCGGGCAGGACGAGCGTCCACGGGCGGCGCAGGCGGGCCGTTTGGCGCCAGAGACCGTCGATCAGCCGCAGCGCCAGCCACGCCAGCAGCGTGATGTGCAGGCCCGAGATGCTCATCAGATGGGCGACCCCGGTGATGCGGTAGGTGGCCCAGTCGCTGGCGGAGATGGAGGCCTGATCGCCCAGCGCTAGCGCGATCACGGTGCCCGTGGCGGGGGGGGGTGTTGCCCCCACGCTCACTGTCGTTCGCTGCCCCCCGAGGGGGCTGCCCCCGCCTTGGGGCGGCCCTGCGGCGGGGGCGGTTGCCCCCACACTCACTGGCGTTCGCTGTCTTCCGAGGGGGCTGCCCTCGCCTTGGGACGGCCCTGCGGCGGGGGCGGACGGTTGCTGCAATGCCGCCGTCATGCGCTGGCGAAGGTGGTCGCGCAGTTGTGCGATCCAGTCGGCGGGGGTGCTGCGCTGGCCGAGCAACTGCGGGGGCGCGCCCATCCGGCTGACCGTGCCGGTGGCGCCGATGCCATCGCGGAACAGGGTCAGTTCGGCATCGTTGCCGCCCGGGTTGGCATAGCCGTGCGGCCGCTTCAGGCGCACGGAGAACTGCCAGACCTGGCCCGGGCGCACGCGGGGCGGCGCCTCGGCGGGGCCGGTGCGTGTCTGCCTGGCATACCAGCTCAGCGACAGCCTGCCTGGCACACCGGGCGGGGCCTGAGTGACGTCGAGGACGAAGCGGGTCGCATCCGGATAGAGCACGGGCAGGCCGGTCACCACGCCGCGTACCGGCACGACCTGAGACTCCAGCGCCGGGGCTAGCCTGTCGGCCAGTACCGGATGGGCGCGCCAGCCCGCCAGCCCGAAGGCCAGCAATGCCCCGCTGATGACGAGGGCGACTTGCGCCATGAACCGCGTGGAGCGCCGCTGCAGGGGCCGACCTTCGCGCCGGCTCTGCCAACCCAGCAGACCAAGGGCTCCCATGGCTCCGATAGCCAGCAGCGCGGTGTAAATCGGCCGAGGCCAAAGCGAGGCCTGCGCGGTCTGCAGCGCGCAGCCCAGCAGGACGGCAAGGGCAAAGGTCGGCAAGACAGTCTCCTTCAGGCCGCGGGTCGGGGCGTCGGTCGGGACCGCACGCCGGGAGTCATCATAGAAAGCCGCTGGCGCGCCGGGCGGCCGCTGTCCTCATAAGGCGACGCTGAACAATGTCCTTCGCGCGTTGCGCCCTGGGCATGATCTCCGTTTTACAAGTCTCTACAGTTGCGCAACGTCACACGGCGGGGCGGGGCGCATTTGTATGGTTCAATTTCCGTCAAAGTCTCTGGGAGCCCGTGCATGAACCGCCACAACCCATCGCCTGTCGTCCATCGTTCCCTGCGCCTGGGCGCGGCGCTTGCCGCGCTGGGGGCCCTGGCCTTGGCGGGATGTGCGACACCGGTCAATCTCAACCAGCCCGTCCCGGTGCAGCAGCTCAACCCGCCCACCCCTCGCGAGACGGCGCCGCCCTCGACCTACGCGCCCGTGACGCCGCAGACGACCCAGCAACCGCAAAGCGAGGCGCAGCCCCTGGCGCCCAGTTCGCCGATCACCGTGCAGCCGCTCGGACCTTCGGGCGTGGCGCCTGCCGCCAGTGTGCCGGGCGCTGCCGCAGCGCCGTCTTCGCCTGCGCAGGCCGAGTCGGCGCCGCCATCGAGCGCTTCGACCCTGCCGCCCGGAGCCGTGCGATTCAACTGTCAGGACGGCAGTTCCTTCATCGCCACCTTCGGCGACGTGTCGGTCACCCTGCAGACGGCGCTGGGCAATCTGACCCTGGATCAGACGGTCTCCGCCGACGGCGCGCGCTACCGCAACAGCGCCTTCCAGGTCTGGTTCAAGGGGCGCCAGGCCACCGTGACCAATTTCCTGCAAAACACCAATACGGTGTGCCA
>JAJTBQ010000333.1 GCA_021286835.1 Thiomonas sp. | reverse complement strand
GCGTCGTCGAAGCCGTACCAGCGATCCTTGAAAAAGATGTGACCGCTCATCTCGCCGGCCAGCGGGGCTTCGATTTCCTTCATCTTGGCCTTGACCAGGGAATGACCGGTACGGCCCATCACCGGCTCGCCGCCATGCCTGCGCACCCACGGCGGCAATTGCGCGGTGCACTTCACGTCGAACAGAATGGGCGCGCCGGGGTTGCGCTCCAGCACCTCGGCGGCGTAGAGCATGAGCTGCCGGTCGGGCCAGATGATGGCGCCGCTGGGCGTGACCACGCCGAGCCGGTCGCCGTCGCCATCGAAAGCCAGGCCGAGTTCGGCGCCGGTCTCGCGCACGGTGCGGATGAGGTCTTCGAGATTATGCGGATCGGCCGGGTCGGGGTGATGGTTGGGAAAGGTGCCGTCGACCTCGCAAAACAATTCGACCACCTCGCAACCGAGTTCACGCAGCAGCCGCGGGGCGAACGCGCCAGATACCCCGTTGCCGCCGTCGACCACGACCTTCATCGGACGCGCCAGCTTCACGTCGCCGACGATGCGTCCGATGTAGTCGTCCACGATGCTGGCCAGGCGCGCCGTGCCCGAGCCCGTGGCGAAGTCTTCGCTCACCGTCAACTCGCGCAGCGCCTGGATCTGCTCGCCGAACAGGGCATTGCCGCCGAGCACCATCTTCAGGCCGTTGTACTCGGGCGGATTGTGGCTGCCGGTGATCTGGATGCCGCTGACCACCGGCGTGGTGGCGCAGGCGTAATACAGCATCGGCGTGGCATTCATGCCGAGGTCGAACACATCCACGCCCCTGGCGCGCAGGCCGTCGCCCAGCGCCTGCGCCAACGCCGGGCCGGACAGGCGGCCATCGCGACTGATGTTCACCGCCGTCTCGCCGTTGCGCCGTGCCAGCGTGGCGAAAGCCTGGCCGATCAGGCGGCAGGCGTCTTCGGTCAGCGTTTTGCCGACAATGCCGCGAATGTCATAAGCCTTGAAAATGCCAGGGTCGATTTGGGCCATACGCGCTTCCGCTGATCGGCAAGCGTCCACTTGCTCGGTAGGATGAGGTGTTTGATCCACGCATTCTAGGGAGAGGCCTTGGCGACCTACCTGATCGGCGATGTGCAGGGCTGCGCCGACGCTTTCAGCGCCCTGCTCGACGCGCTGCGCTTCGAGCCGGCGCACGACCGCCTCATCGTGCTGGGCGATCTGGTCAACCGCGGTGCGCAGTCGCTGGCGAGCATGGAGCGGCTGATGGACCTGGGCGACAGCGCGCAATGCCTGCTGGGCAATCACGACCTGCATCTGCTCGCGGTGGCGCACGGCGTGCGCAAGGCGCACCGCAGCGACACGCTCGACGACATCCTCCAATCGCCCCGGCGCGATGCCTTGATCGACTGGGTGCGCCACCGACCGCTGGCGCTCATGGAGCAAGGCTGGCTGCTGGTCCACGCCGGCGTGCTGCCGCAATGGACGGTCGATCGAACCCTTCAGCTCGCCGCCGAGGTGGAACGCCGGCTGCGCGCGCCCGACTACGTCGATTTCCTGCGCGTCATGTTCGGCAACCAGCCCGACGAATGGAGCGAGAGTCTGGCGGGGTTCGACCGCCTTCGCATCGTGGTCAACACCCTCACCCGCGCCCGCTTCCTCCAGGCCACGGGCCCGCACACCGGGCGGCTGGATTTCCACCACAAACAGGCCAGCGCCAACGGCGCCAGCGCGGAACTCCAGCCCTGGTTCGCCCTCGCGCAGCGCCAGACCGCGCAGACCCCCATCGCCTTCGGCCACTGGTCCACCCTGGGCCTGCATTGGGCACACAACGCCCTGTGCCTGGACAGCGGCTGCCTGTGGGGCGGCACGCTCACCGCCGTGAAGCTGCCCCCCGCCGGACAACCCTGGCTGGAGGTCACGCAACGACCCTGCGACCGCAGCCTGGAACCGATGGCGGACTAGGGCCTGTTAACGCTATGTCTGCGCCCGCGCCAGGGGTCTGGGCGGAGGCAATGCGAGGCGCAGGCCGCGCCGTGGTGGTTTCCACCACAAGCGGACTGCAACGTGGCAGTGCGCCGCCCAGACCCCCGGCCCGAAGGGTTGCCCCCAGGCGGGGCCGCTGCGGCGTTGTCGGTGTGAGGCAAGGCAGCAAGCCTTGCCTCACACCTCCGCCTTGCATCCATCCCCGCCTGGGGGCAACGCGGGTGCAGACATAGCGTTAACAGGCCCTAGGACCTACCGGGCGCGGCCCACTCCGGGGCTGCATGCGTTGTGCCAGGAATGCCACGCGGGCTACGATCAGCCCACAACAACATCCGGAGACAACCATGCCCAACGCCCACCCCGGCTTCCTGGAGGCGCGCGATCTGCTGCTGCG
>JAJTBQ010000332.1 GCA_021286835.1 Thiomonas sp. | reverse complement strand
GGTTGATCGAGCGCGGCCATGCTGAGAATGAGCAGGCACAGATCGGCGTACTCCAGCCCCGCCACGCGCGCGGCCATGGGCACCAGCGAGTGGCTGGTCATGCCGGGCGAGGTGTTGATTTCGAGCAGGAAGGGCTGACGGTCGGTGGCGCGGATCATGACGTCGGCCCTAGCCCAGCCGCGGCAGCCCAGTGTGCGATAGCTGCGCAGCACCAGGTCCTGAATGCGCGCCTCTTCCTCGGCGGGCAATTCGCACGGACAGATGTAGCGGGTGTCGTCGCTGAAATACTTGTGTTCGTAGTCATAGTTGCCGCCCGGCGCGACGATGCGGATGAGCGGCAGCGCCCGGGCCTGGCTGCCGGTGCCGATCACCGCGCAGGTGACCTCGTCGCCCTCGATGAACTGCTCGACCAGCACGCGGGAGTCGAAGCGTGCCGCCTCGCGGTAGGCCTCATCCACGCCGTCGGCGCCGTCGGCCCGCTTCAGACCCAGGGTCGAGCCCTCGTGCGTCGCCTTGAAAATCAGCGGAAAACCCAGAGCCTGCGCCGCTTCGCGGGCCTCTTCGAGCGTGCCCACCTCGCGCCATTGCGGCGTCGACAGGCCATCGCATTGCCACAGCCGCTTGGTCATGCCCTTGTCGATCGCCAGCGCCGAGGCCAGCACGCCGGGCCCGGTGTAGGGAATGCCCAGCAGTTCCAGCGCGCCCTGCACCGTGCCGTCTTCACCCCAGCGGCCGTGCAGATTGATGAACGCCCGTTGCGCACCGAACGACCGCAACGCCCCCAGATCATCCACCGAAGGATCGAAGGCGAAGGCATCGACGCCGCGCGACTGCAGCGCCGCGAGCACACCCTTGCCCGACATCAGCGACACCTCGCGCTCGGCCGATAGTCCTCCCATGAGCACCGCGACGCGGCCCAGGCCGCGCGGATCGATCTTGGGCCATGTCGTCATGTCGCGTCTCCCTCAGTGCCCGCCGCCAGCGCCACCACCTGCGCGGCAACGGCGCCTATCGAACCCGCGCCCATGCAGATCACCACATCGCCGTCGCGGGTCATGTCCAGAATGGCCTGGGGCATGTCGCCGATGGCTTCGACAAACACCGGCTCGGTCTTGCCGGCCACGCGCACCGCGCGCGCCAGGCTGCGCCCGTCGGCCGCCACCAGCGGGGCCTCGCCCGCGGCGTAGACCTCGGCCAGCAACACCGCATCAGCATCGCCCAACACCTTGACGAAGTCTTCGAACAGATCGCGGGTGCGGGTGTAGCGGTGCGGCTGGAAGGCCAGCACCAGCCGCCGCCCGGGGAACGCGCCGCGCGCTGCCGCCAGCGTGGCGGCCATCTCGGCGGGGTGGTGGCCGTAGTCGTCGATGAGCGTGAACTGCCCGCCTTGGGCCGCGCGGACTTCGCCGTAGCGCTGAAAGCGCCGGCCGACGCCGGTGAAGCCCGCCAGCGCGCGCTGGATCGCGGCGTCGTCCACATTCAGCTCGGTGGCGATGGCGATGGCCGCCAGGGCGTTCTGCACGTTGTGGCGCCCCGGCAGGTTCAGCGTCATGGCCAGGGGCGGCAGTTCCACGCCATTGCGACGCAGCACGGTGAAGCGCATCTGGGCGCCGTCGGCCCGCACGTCGATGGCGCGCACCTGCGCATCCTCGGCAAAGCCGTAGCTGGTGATGGGCTTGGAGACGAACGGCATGATGCCGCGCACCGCCGCGTCGTCAACGCACAGCACCGCGGCGCCGTAGAACGGCAGCCGGGCGATGAAATCGACGAAGGCGTGGCGCAGCCGGGCCGGGTCGTGGCCGTAGGTGTCCATGTGGTCGGCGTCGATATTGGTGACCACGGCCATCACCGGCAGCAGGTTGAGAAAGGACGCGTCGGATTCGTCGGCCTCGACCACGATGTATTCGCCCTGCCCGAGCTTGGCATGAACGCCCGCGCTGTTGAGCCTGCCGCCGATCACGAAGGTCGGATCGAGCCCGCCCTCGGCCAGCACACTGGCGACCAGGCTGGTGGTGGTGGTCTTGCCGTGCGTGCCCGCAATCGCGATGCCGCGCTTCAGGCGCATCAGCTCCGCCAGCATGACCGCGCGCGGCACCACCGGAATATGGCGTGCGCGTGCCGCGAGCACCTCGGGGTTGTCGGCTCGCACCGCGGTGGAAATCACCACGGCATCGGCGTCCTGCACCTGCGCAGCGTCGTGTCCGATGGCCACGCGCAGACCCAGATCACGCAGTCGGCGCACCGTGGCGCTCTCGTTCAGATCCGAGCCGCTGATACCGTAGCCCAGGTTGTGCAGCACCTCGGCGATGCCGCTCATGCCGGCGCCGCCGATGCCGACGAAATGAATCGTGCGAATGGCGTGTTTCATCGCCCCTGTCC
>JAJTBQ010000331.1 GCA_021286835.1 Thiomonas sp. | reverse complement strand
GGCGCTGTCTTCTTGGGGTCACCCTCGCCCGTTGTGGGATTTGTTGTAATGCAGCCTGTTGCATCCGGCCCCCGTCGTGCCGCGTCGCTCCCTTCCACTACCCTCAGCCAGACCTCCCTATGGATCAAAACTTCTCCATCGTGTCCATGGTGCTCGGCGCCAGCATCGTGGTGCAGCTGGTGCTCGCTCTCCTGCTGTCCGTCTCGCTGGCGAGCTGGACCGTCATCTTCCGCAAGTATTTCGCCATCAAGTCGGCGCGCATCAAATCGGAGGACTTCGAGCAGGAATTCTGGTCGGGCACCGGGCTGAACGATCTGTACCAATCGGCGCTGAGCAGCGGCCGTCACGGCAGCCCGCTGCAGCGCATCTTCGCCTCGGGCATGCGCGAATACCTCAAGCTGCGCGAGCGCCATGTGCTCGACGGCTCCACGCTGGTGGACGGCGCCCGCCGCGCCATGCGCGCCGCCTTCCAGCGCGAGATGGACGCGCTCGAAGCCAATCTTTCCTTCCTCGCCTCGGTCGGCTCGGTCTCGCCCTATGTCGGCCTGTTCGGCACGGTGTGGGGCATCATGCATGCCTTCGTCGGCCTGTCCAATCTGCAGCAGGTGACGCTGGCCACCGTGGCGCCCGGCATCGCCGAAGCGCTGGTGGCCACGGCCATCGGCCTGTTCGCCGCCATTCCCGCGGTGATCGCCTACAACTTCTTCGCCCGCGACATCGACCGCCTGGCCAATCGCTACGAGTCGTTCACCGAAGAGTTCTCCAACATCCTTCAACGCCAGAGCGCGCCCGCACCCACCGCAGCGCAATCGGCCGCTGCAGCAAGCGCTGGGCGCGCCGGCCCAGCCACCGGCTTTGGTGGAGGGCGCTGAGCATGATGCCTCCGCGCTCACGCTGTCCGCTGTTTCCCACGGAGTCCTGAGATGCCCGCCATCCAATCCAGCAGCCGCGGCCATCGCTCGCGCCGCGCGCTGGCCGACATCAATGTCGTGCCGTATATCGACGTCATGCTGGTGCTGCTGATCATCTTCATGGTCACGGCGCCGCTCATCACGCCCACCATGGTCAAGCTGCCGACCGTGGGCAACGCGCCTCAGGCGCCCAGCACCCTGGTGCAGGTCACCATCCAGAAGGACGACACCCTTCAGGTTTCGCTGCGCGATCCCAAGAACAAGGCGTCGCAGGCCAGCCCGCAACCGGTCAGCCTCAAGGACCTGCCGCAGACCGTGCAGCAACTGGCGACGCAGGCCGGTCTCAGCCTCGACGCCATGCCGGTGCTGATCGCGGCCGACAAAGACGTGAAGTACGACGCCGTGATGCGCGCGCTCAACCTGCTCAAGCAGCATGGCGTGGAACGCGTCGGCCTGGCTGTGCAGTCCAATCCTTCCTGAAACATCGGGTATGAGCACGGCACGGTTTCCTTCGACTGAACCCACGGCGCTGCGGCCACCGCACGAGCGGGGCACGCTGCGCGCCTTCGGCCTGGCCGCCCTGTTCCACTTGCTGCTCATCGCCCTCATCGCCTTCGGCGTGCACTGGAAGAGCCATCCACCCGAAGCGGTAGAGGCCGAGTTGTGGTCGCCCACGGTGCAGCGCGCCGCGCCCCGCCCTACCGCGCCGATGGAGCGCAAGGCGCCCCAACCGCAGCCGCAGCCCACCCCGGCGCCGCAACCGCCCCAGCCGGTCGCCACACCCAGGCCCCAGCCCCAGGATCAGCAGGCCGACATCGTCCTGAAGCAGCAACGCGAGGCCGCGCTGAAAAAACAGCAAGCCCAGCAGCAGGCCCTGCTTGAGAAAAAGCTGGAGAAGGAGCAGAAGAAACTCGCCGAGGAAAAGCTGCGCCAGGCCGAACAGAAGAAGCAACAGGAAGAGAAACAACGCCTGGCGCAAGAGAAGCAAGAACAGCAGGACAAGCTGCGCCAGGAAAAACTCGAACAACAGCAAAAGCTCGCTGAGCAGAAGCGGCAAGAAGCGTTGAAGCAGAAGAAGCTCGAGCAGCAGCAGGCGCAGCTGGCAGCCTCGTCGCGCGACGACTACATGAAGCAGTTGATGAAGCAGGCGGGCACCGGCGCAGCCACCAGCACGGGCACAGCGGCGCAGACTTCGGGGCCGTCGGGCACGTATGCGGCGCGCATCGCCGGCCTGGTGCGGGAGAACGTGACTTACCCTGAAATCAACCAGATCACCGGCGATCCCCGCGTGACCGTGCTGGTCAACCTCGCCCAGGATGGCACCGTGCTCACGGCCAAGATCGAGCGCTCAAGCGGCGTGGCGAGCTGGGATCAGGCGGTGCTGCGCGCCATCGAACGCGTCCACCACTTCCCGCCCGACAGCAACGGCAAGATCTGGACGCCCATGCTGGTCAAGGCCGGGCCGCGCGATCCGGG
>JAJTBQ010000330.1 GCA_021286835.1 Thiomonas sp. | reverse complement strand
TTCATAGAGATCGTCGAACCGCGCGAAGTCGATGGGCACCACCTCCCAGCCGCTGCGGAAATAGCCGCGGACCAGGCCCTCGGTCTGCAGCCGCAGCAAGGCCTCGCGCACAGGCGTGCGCGACACGCCGTAGCGCTCGGCGATTTCCGACTCGGTGAAGCGCTCACCGGGGAGAAGCCGGAACTCGAACACATCCTCCCGCAATTGCGCGTAGAGCGCGACGGCCCGCGAGGCCGGCTTGCCGCGTCGGGCCGCGCCGGCAGGCTTGGGAGGGCTTGGGATCTGCTGCGTCATTAGGGGTCCAGCCAGCTCACGTGAGCGGCGACCACGCGCCAGCCTTCGGCGAAGCGCACCCAGGTCTGGGATTGCCGGCCGATCCGGGTCGAGCCGTCCCGGATGAATTCGATATTAGCGACCGCGAAGTCCCGACCAAACGTGGTCAGGCTGCGCCGGCTGATGGTGCGCGCCAGGCCCTTCGCCGCGCGCTGCGCTCGAAATGCGGCGATCTCGGCATAGCCGTACAGATTCTCCGTCGCGCCGTAGCGCAGGGTGGACGCGTGGTCCCAGAACAAGCGGTCGAGCGTCGCCACGTCGTTGCCGACCAAGGCCGCCTCGTACTCGGTGAACGCCGCCTCCACCTCCGCCAGCACGTCGGGCAGATTCACCGCGCCCAGGTGGATGCTCATGCGGCCCCCGCGGGGGCTGTTGCCCCCGCCGCCTCCAATTGGCGCGCGGCCCGCAGGGCGACATGCTCGCGCCCCGGTGCCGCGATCAGTTGCACGCCGATGGGCAGCTCACCGGGCGCCACGCGCATCGGCGCCGCCACCACCGGCAGGCCAATGCAGGAAATGGGCTGGGTGAGCAGCCCCATGTTCGGACGTGTCGGTATGGCCGTGCCATTGAGATCGAAGGCTTCGCTGCCGATGGGTTGCGCGGGAACCGGCGTGGCCGGCGCAATCAGCAGATCGAACCGGGCGAACAGGCGCCGCGCTTCGGCCCGCGCCAGACCGCGCACCCGTTGCGCGCGAATGTAGGCGGAGGCCGGCAGCATCGCGCCCGCGGCGAGGCGGTCGCGCGACAAGGGTTCCATGGCGTCGTAGTGGTCGTGCAGATGGTCCAGGTGCAGCTGGCCGCCCTCGGACGCGGTGATGATGAACGCGGCCGCCCGTGCCGCCGGTGCGCTGGTGAACTCCACCTCGTCGACGGCGCCGAGCGCGGCGGCCGCGTCCCGGGCGGCGGCGCGGGCCTGCGGCCCCGCAAACTGCTGGAAATAGCCGCTGAGCAGCGCGACACGCAGCGGCGCGCCTCGTTCGCCTTCGTCGGCACCGGAGGCCTGATCCCCCAGCAGCGCGGCAAAGCAGCGCGCCAGATCCTCCGCGCTGCGGGCGAACGGTCCCAGATGATCCAGGCTGTAGACGAAGGGATAGCTGCCATGCCGGGGCAAGCGGCCGAAGGTGGGCTTGAGGCCGAAAATGCCGCAAACGGAGGACGGTACCCGGATGGAGCCGTTGGTGTCGGAGCCCAGGCTGAGCGGCACCAGACCCGCCGCGACGGCCGCGCCGCACCCCCCCGACGATCCGCCGGCGCTGTGGGTCAGGGCATGCGGGTTGCGCGTGGGGCCGGCATGGGTGTTTTCGGTGGTGAAGCCGTAGGCGAACTCATCCATGTTGAGGGCGCCGACCAGCACCGCGCCGGCCCGCTCCATCCGCTCGACCAGCACGGCATCTGCCGTGGCGGGGGGCGAGGTGCCGAGAATGCGCGAGCCGGCAAGGGTCGTGAGGCCCGCCACGTCGAACAGGTTCTTGACCGCATACGGCACGCCCGCCAGGGGCGGCAGCGTCTCGCCCCGGGCACGCGCCGCGTCGACCTCGCCCGCCTTGCGCCGGGCCCGCTCGGCCGTGACCGTGGTGAAGGCATTGATCCGCGGATCGACCATCGCGATCCGGTCCAGCGTCTGCTTGGCGATCTCGGCCGCGCTGACCGCGCCGGCGGCGATGGCTCCGGCCAGCTCGGTCGCCGAGCGCAGCGACACGTCGCCAACCGGGGGAAGACATCTCGGCGCCGTGTTCATGGTGCGGGAGCCCCGTCGGGCGCGAACTCCGGGGCGGGTTCGTCATGCAGGCTCAATTCGACCGCGTTCAGCACGGCCATGACCTGCTGCAGACGCTCGACCTGCTGCGCCACCCGGCCCCGCGCCGCCGCATCCAGGCGCAGGCCATATTGCCGCACGCCCAGGTCGACCACCTCCGCCGGCGTGGCACCCGGGGTCGGCGCGGGATTCGAATCGCTCATGCAGTCTCCTTCATCTCATTGATCCTTGCGCGACATCGAGCCTGTGGCAACTGGTGCGGATCGCACCAGTTGCGGGCTCCGTTTGCACTGGCTCGGTGCGCCGCTT
>JAJTBQ010000026.1 GCA_021286835.1 Thiomonas sp. | reverse complement strand
GCCTGGCTCGAACACGGCGATCCGGTGCAGATCACCGCCGATCTCGGCCTGGATGCGGCGGGCATCGCCGCGAGCGTGCGCAAGCGCTTCGGCGCCATGCTCAGCCCGGCCGGGCGTCAGCGCGCCGCCAACGAGTAGCGCTTCACCGGGCCGATGTCGATAGGCACTGGCCGAGGTTCGTGGCCAGATTGCGCATCAACTGCGTGTAACCCTGAAGGCCCAGCGGCCCTTTAGCGCCGAGAGGGTCGAGCGTGCCGACGCGCGCGGGCGTGCCCTCGACCAGGGTCTGCACCAGGCGCGGCTCGAACTGCGGCTCGGCGAAGACGCAGACCACGCCCAGCGATTGGATCTTGTCGCGCATCTGGCTCACGCGCCGTGCGTTGGCCATGGCTTCGGGGCTGACCAGGATGGAGCCGGCGGCCCGTAGCCCGAAGGCATGTTCGAAATACTGATAGGCATCGTGGAACACGATGAAGGGCTTGTTCCTGACGGGCGCAAGCTGCTGGGTGATCTCCGCCGCCATGACGTCGAGGGTTTGCACGGCCTGGTCCGCGTTGGCCCGATACTGTCCCGCGTGCTGCGGGTCTTTGGCGGCAAGCACGCGCGCGGCGGTGCGCACGATGATCTTGGCATTCGTCGGGGAAAGCCAGAGATGGCCGTCGAAGTTGCCGGTGTGGACGTGATCGTGGGTGCCGCCATGTTCGTCGTGATCATCATGGCCGTGCTGCATCGGAGCGCGAGCCGGTGGCTTGCGCTCCCAGTCGCCGCCCTTGCGTGCGGGGAGCAGATCGAGGCCGGAAACCGTGGACAGGGTGACCACTTGTGCCGATTTCGGCAGCGCCCGGGTGACCGGGGTCAGCGCGGGTTCGACGTCGGGTCCGATCCAGAACAGAACCTGCGCCTGCTGCGCGGCGGCACGTTCGGACGGCTTGAGCGCATAGGTGTGGGGCGAACGGCCCGGCGGAATCAGCACGTTCGGCGTGCCCACACCGGCCATGACGGCGGCGACCAGATCGCCCACGGGTTTGATGCTGACGGCAACCCGGGGCGGTTCGGCCCGGGCGGGCATCGCCAGGAATAGGGCCGCAAGAAGCGCGCAAACGAAGGCTGAAGTCGTCATGGTCGAAAGGGATCAAAGGCAGGTTTGAGAATGGTTACTATATAACATATGAAACAAAACAAGACGGTCTTGCTCCGCACCGATCCCCTCATCGCGCTCGACCACATCAAGCTGATGCGCAACGGCAAGCACCTGCTCGACAACGTGAGCCTGCGCGTGATGCCACGCCAGATCGTCACCCTGGTCGGCCCCAACGGCGCCGGCAAGACCACGCTTGTGCGCGTGCTGCTGGGGCTGCTCCGCCCGGACGGCGGCAGCGTGCAGCGGGCAGAACATCTGCGGGTGGGCTACGTGCCGCAGCGCTTCCCCGTGCCGCCGAACCTGCCGCTGGACGTGGACGGCTTCCTGCGGCTCGCCGGGGCCAGCGCGGCGGTGCAGCGGCAGCGGGTTCTCGACGACAACGGGGCTGGCGACTTGCTGCGGCGCCCGCTTCGGGCCCTGTCGGGTGGCGAGATGCAGCGCGTTCTGCTCGCCCGGGCGATGCTGCGCCAGCCGGATCTGCTGGTGCTGGACGAGCCAGCGCAGGGGCTCGATGTGCAGGGGCAACAGGCGTTCTACGCGCTGATCGCCCGGCTGCGTGACGCGACAGGTTGCGGGGTGCTGCTCGTGTCTCATGATCTGCATCTGGTCATGGCGGCCACCGACGAGGTGATCTGCCTGGAACGCCATGTCTGCTGCGCCGGCAGGCCGGAGGACATCAGCGTGCATCCCGAATATCTGCGCCTGTTCGGGCGGGATCTGGCGGGGCTGGCCGTGTACCGGCATCACCACGATCATCACCATGATCTGCATGGCAATGTCGTACCCGATGCCGGGCACGATGGGGCACCGGGAGAGCACGGCCATGAATGAACTGGGGTTGCCCGAATTCGTCTGGCGTGCCCTGCTGGGCGGGGTGGGCGTGGCCCTGCTGGCCGGCCCGCTCGGTTGCTTCGTGGTCTGGCGCCGAATGGCCTATTTCGGCGAAACGCTGGCGCATTCGGCCTTTCTGGGCGTGGGGCTGGGGCTGCTGCTGCATCTCGACCCCGTCATCGGCGTGCTTGCGGTGAGCGTCGTGGTGGCCCTGATCCTGACGCGGCGACAGCCTGCCGAGGGCATTGCCGAAGACACGCTGCTGGGCCTGTTGGCGCACACCAGTCTGGCGCTGGGATTGGTGGTGCTGGCTTTCATGGAAGACGTCCGGGTGGATCTGTTTGCCTACCTTTTCGGCGATATTCTGGCGCTCAGACCGGCGGATCTGGGGTGGATTGCCCTGCTCGATGCAGCCGGACTCTTCGTGCTGGCCGCGCTGTGGCGGGGCTTGCTGGCGATGACGGTGCATGAGGAACTGGCCGCCGTGGAGGGGCGGCGGGTGAAGGCCCTGCAGCTTGCCTTCATGCTGCTGCTGGCGGTATTCGTCGCCCTGGCGATGAAGCTGGTGGGCATCCTGCTCACGGTGGCGATGCTCATCATCCCGGCGGCCGCGGCCCGCCGCTTGGCGCGCACGCCGCTGCAGATGGCCATGGGCGCGGCCGTGATCGGCGCGGCGGCGGTGCTGCTGGGCCTGCTCGCCTCGCTGCATTCCGACCTGCCGACGGGTCCGGCCATCGTGGTCGCGGCAGCCTTGCTTTTCCTGATGGCGCGGGCGTTGCCGCAGCGCGGTTGAGCGCGTCCATTTCCGCAAGCCGGGCAAGGATGTGCGCAGTCCGGGATAATCCGAGAACTCTTCTCAACTATGCCCCGGGCGGGCGGTGCCGAATTGCCGCGGCGCAGCCCCACCCGTCATCCCATGAACAAACCCTACGAAGCCATTCCGGATATTCAGAGCACTGTGGACGAGCGCCATATCGCGATCCAGCGGGTCGGGGTCAAGGGCTTGCGCTATCCGGTCAACGTGCGTCTGCGCGACGGCAGCATTCACCCGAGCATTGCCCAGGTGACGGCCGACGTGGCGCTGCCCGCCGAGAAGAAGGGCACGCATATGTCGCGCTTCGTCGAACTGCTCGAAGCCATGCCCGCGGCGATGGACGCCCAGGCGTTTGCCGAGCTCACCCGGCAGATGCTGCCCAAGCTCAATGCCACGGCGGGGCGGCTGGAATTCGCCTTCACGCTGTTTCTGCGCAAGACCGCGCCGGTCTCGGGGGTGCAAAGCCTGCTCGATTACGAGGCGGGCTGGATCGCGCAAGCGCGCGGCGATCAGGTCAAGCTCACGGCCAAGGTCATGGTGCCGGTGAAATCGCTGTGCCCGTGCTCGAAGGAGATCTCGGATTACGGCGCGCACAACCAGCGTTCGCACATCACCATCACGGCCGAGCTGTTGCAGCCGGTGGCGCTGGAAGAACTCATCCGCATTGCGGAGGAAGAGGCGTCGTGCGAGATCTGGGGGCTGCTCAAGCGCCCGGACGAGAAGTACGTCACCGAGCACGCCTACGAAAATCCCAAATTCGTCGAAGATCTGGTGCGTGATGTCGCCGCGCGTCTCAACGCCGATCCGCGTATCGGCCACTTCGTGGCCGAGGCGGAGAACTTCGAATCCATCCACAACCACTCGGCCTACGCCCTGATCGAGCGGGCCTGAGAACCGCGTCATTCCGCTTCGCGCAAGGCCTTGAGCCGGTAGAGCACGTCGAGGGCCTGGCGCGGGGTCAGGGCGTCGGGTTCGATGGTGTCGAGCGCTTCCATCAGCGCCGGGTGCGCGCGCTCCTGCGGGGCCTCGGCCGCCACGGCCTCGGGCGGCGCGGCAAACAGATCGAGCTGGGCTTCCTGCTGCTGTTGCCTGCGTTCCAGAGCGTCCAGCCGACGGCGCGCATCGCGAATGACGGCGGATGGCACGCCCGCGAGCTGGGCGACCTGCACGCCGTAGCTGCGGCTGGCCGGCCCCTCGCGCACCTCGTGCAGAAACGCGATGCCTTGCGGCGTCTCCGTCGCGCCCACATGGACATTGGCCGCCTGAGGATGGCGCAGGGGCAGTTCCGTCAGTTCGAAATAGTGGGTGGCGAACAGGGTGAGGCTGCGATTGCGGTCGTGCAGCTGCGCGGCGATGGCGGCGGCCAGCGCCAGGCCGTCGAAGGTGGAGGTGCCGCGCCCCACCTCGTCCATCAACACCAGGCTTTGGGGCGTGGCCTGCCGCAGAATCGCCGCGGTTTCCGCCATTTCGACCATGAAGGTCGATTGCCCCCCGGCCAAATCGTCGGAGGCGCCGATGCGGGTGAAGATCGCGTCCAGCGGACCGATGCGGGCGCTGCGGGCCGGTACATAGCTGCCTAGGTAGGCGAGCAACGCGATCAGCGCGGTCTGCCGCATATAGGTGGATTTGCCGCCCATGTTCGGCCCGGTGAGAATGAGCAGGCGGCGCTGTTCGTCGAGCTGGCAGTCGTTGGGAATGAAGCGGTCGACGCGGCCTTCGATGACCGGGTGGCGGCCGCCGACGATGTCCAGGCCTGGCGCCTCCGTGAACTCGGGGCAGACCCAGCCGAAGGTGCTCGCGCGTTCGGCCAGGGCGGCCAGCGCGTCGAGCAAGGCGATGGCCTGGGCGCTGCGGCGGATGGGCGCGAGTTCGGTCTGCAGACGCTCGATGACGCCTTCGAACAGGATTTTCTCGCGGCCCAGTGCGCGATCCTGCGCCGAAAGCGCCTTGTCCTCGAAGGCCTTGAGCTCGGGGGTGATGTAGCGTTCGGCGCCTTTGAGCGTCTGCCGCCGGCGGTAGTCGTCGGGCACCTTGTCGGTCTGGCCGTGGGTGACTTCGATGAAAAACCCGTGAACCTTGTTGTATTGCACCCGCAGATTGGCGATGCCGGTGCGTGCGCGCTCGCGCTGCTCCAGTTCCATGAGAAAGCTGCCGCAGTCGGTGTCGATGGCGCGCAGCTCGTCGAGTTCGGCATCGAAACCCGCGGCGATCACGCCCCCGTCGCGCAGGTTCAGAGCGGGTTCGGCCGCGATGGCTCGCTGCAGCAATGCCGCGGGTTCGGGCGGCAGATCGAGCTGCGCATCGACGGTCTGCAGCAAGGCGCAGCGCTCGAACGCGGCCGCCTGGCGGCGCAGCGCAGGCAGGCGCAGCAGGCCATCGCGCAAGGCGGACAGCTCGCGCGGCTTGGCTTGCTTGAGGGCGATGCGCGCGGCGATGCGCTCCAGATCGGCCATGCCGCGCAGGCTGCCGCGCAACCCGGCCAGGCCGCCGTCCATCAGGCCCTGGAGCGCGGCATGCCGGGCGCGGGCGACGTCCGCGTCGCGCGGTGGGGCCTGCAGCCAGTCGCGCAGCAACCGGCTGCCCGCGGCGGTCTGGCAGGTGTCCAGATGCGAAAACAGCGTCGGGCTGTCATCGCCACGCAGCGGCTGGAGGATTTCGAGGTTGCGGCGGGCCACGGCATCGAGACGCAGGCTGTGTTCGGCGCGCTCGACGCGCAGATCCGCCAGCAGGGGCAGGGTGCCGCCCTGGGTCTGCTCGGCATAGGTCAGCAGCGCGGCGGCGGCGGCCTGGGCGCTGCCCAGATCCTGGGCGCCGAAGCCGTCGAGATGCGCCACCTGCAACTGGGCGCAGAGCTTGCGCAGCCCCAGCGCCGCATCGAAATGCCAGTCCGGCCGCTCGGTCGTGCAGGGCCACGCCACCTCCTGGGGCAGGGACTGGTTCTGCGGCCACAGGATCTCGGCCGGGCCGATGCGGGCCAGCCAGTCGGGCAGAGCAGCCATGTCGCACTGAGCCAGGGTCACGCCGCCGCCGGTGAGGGCCATCCACGCCAGCCCCCAGACCCCGCGGGCCGATTTCGGCGGTGCGATGGCCAGCAGGATGGCGTCGCGCTTGTCGTCAAGCAGCGCCTGTTCGGTGAGCGTGCCTGGCGTGACGACGCGCACCACCCGGCGTTCGACCAAACCCTTGGCCTGCGCCGGATCGCCGATCTGCTCACAGATCGCCGCCGATTCGCCGAGCCGCACCAGCTTGGCCAGATAGCCATCGAGGGCCTGTGCCGGCACGCCGGCCATGATGACGGGCTCGCCCGCGGACTGACCGCGCCGGGTCAGGGTGATGTCGAGCAGGCGCGCCGCCTTTTCGGCATCGTCGTAGAACAGCTCGTAAAAATCGCCCATGCGGCACAGCAGCAGGGTGCCGGGATGATCCGCCTTCATGCGCAGGTATTGCTGCATCAAAGGGGTGTGCGAAGCAATGTTTTTTATATCAGTCACTTAAACGCTCGATTTAATTCTTTTTGTTAACTATTTTCAACGCGCCATCGACTGACAGAAGCGGTTGAGATCGATATTTCCGCCACTCAACAGGATGCCGACACGCTTGCCCTGCAGGACGTTCTTGTGCGATCGCGCCGCGGCAAACGGCAGACAGCCCGTCGGCTCGACGAGCGTCTTCATGCGCGTGGCGAAAAACTGCATGCAGCTCACCAGTTCGTCGTCGCTGGCGGTCAGGATGTCGTCGACCTTGTCGCGGATGATGGCGAAGGTGAGTGCGCCGAGGTGCTGGGTCTGGGCGCCGTCGGCGATGGTTCTGGGGGTGTCGATGTGCACGATCTGGCCCGAGCGGAAGGAGCGCTGGCCGTCATTGCCGGCTTCGGGTTCGACGCCGTAGATCCGGCATAGCGGCGACAGGGCGCGCACCGCGAGCGCCGTGCCCGACAGCAATCCGCCACCGCCCAGTGGAGCGAGTAGCACGTCGAGCGGACCGACCTCTTCGATCAATTCCATGGCCGCCGTGCCTTGCCCGGCGATCACGTCGGCATGGTCATACGGCGGGATCAGGGCCAGGCCGCGCTCCTGGGCCAGGGTGCGGCTGATCTGTTCCCTATCCTCGGTGTAGCGGTTGTAGATCACGACCTCGGCGCCGTAGCCCCGGGTGGCCGCGACCTTGGCCTCGGGCGCGTCGTGCGGCATCACGATGGTGGCGGGCATGCCCAGCATGCCCGCCGAGAGGGCGATGGCCTGGGCGTGATTGCCCGACGAGAACGCCACCACGCCACGCCGGCGCTGCGCATCGTCCAGGCGCGACAGGGCGTTGAATGCTCCGCGGAACTTGAAGGCGCCCATGCGCTGAAGATGCTCGGCCTTGAAGAACAGCGAGCAACCCAGCTCGGCATCGGCCGTGCGCGAGGTCAACACCGGGGTGCGGTGCGCATGGCCTTCAAGCCGCCGAGCGGCGTCGACGACATCGGCATAGGTCGGAAGGGCAGAGGATGGCATCCTGGTTTCGATGGAACGGGTGGTGTGCGAGGCGCCCGCCGTCTTACCGACTGGCCCAGAGCAGCTTGAGACCGAGCGCCGCAAGCACCGCGCCGACCGTGCGATCGATGCCGGTCTTCGCTGACAGGTAGAGGCGGCGGGGTTGCTCAGCCGACAGGCCGAAGGCGACGAACACATACCACGACGCCTCCAGCAGGAACACGGCGGGCGGCAGCAGGAGCAGCAGGGTCGTGGAGGGCGACTGCGGCAGCATGGCCGCGAAGATGACCCCGTACTGCACCGCCGCCTTGGGATTGCTGAGCATCGTTCCGATGCCGATGAGGGCGTTGCGAGCCAGGCCGGTCTGCGCCTCGTCCTGTGCGTCACGGATGGCGAGCGGCCGGGCGGCCCCACGCCAGATGCGCACGGCCAGATAGAGCAGATAGGCGCCGCCAACCAGCTTGAGCAGCACGAACAGCTCGGGGATCTGCTGGAACAAGGCATGCAGTCCGAACAGGGCGGCCATGCACAACAGCGTGGCGCCCGCCGCCATGCCCAGCGCCGAGGCCACGGCAGCGCCACGGGACGCGCAGACTGCGGTGCGTGCGACGAGAAGAAAGCTCGGCCCCGGGCTCATCACGCCAAGGGCCAGCACCGCCAGAATGCTCAACAGGGTCAACGCCGTATGCATGGGAACGGAAGCAGGAGATCACAGTCGCAAGAGAGCGTGGTGTCCAGGGAGCGCGACGCCACGGACCCGATTCTCGCATTCGTTCGTGCCTGGGCTGCACCGAACCGTGCCCGTTGTGGCGCGCCGCTCTACGGCGACGCTGAACAAGTTCCCGCGATGGCGCGCGCCGCCTATTCGGCGTCCTGACGGTCGGCGAAGTCGAGCGCGGCCGAATTGATGCAGTAGCGCAGTCCCGTAGGGTTGGGGCCGTCGGGGAAGACATGGCCGAGGTGGGCGCCGCATTGTCCGCACTGCACCTCGGTACGCACCATGCCGTGACTGATGTCGCGCACTTCGCGGATGACGGCCTGGGCGGTGGGCTGCCAGAAGCTGGGCCAGCCGCTGCCCGACTCGTATTTGGTCCGCGAATCGAACAGCGGCGTGCCGCAGCAGACGCAGCGATAGACGCCGTCGCCGTGGTGGTCCCAGTACAGGCCGGTGAACGGCGGCTCCGTGGCGCTGCAACGCGTCACGCGGTACTGCTCTTCGGTCAGTTTGCTGCGCCAGAGGGCATCGTTGGCGTCTTGGGGTGTCGGCTTGGACATGGAGTGTCTCCTTTCAGGACGAGCAGGACAGGCAAGCGGGCGGCGCATGCTCGGGCGGGGGCTCGGTGTAGTGCGGGGGCGCGGCCTTGGCATCGAAGGGCCGCTCCAGCGCGCGCAGCAGACGCCGCACCTCGTCGAAATCGCCGGCTTCGGCCTGTGCGATGGCGTGCTGCGCCAGATGATGGCGCAGCACGACAAGCGGGTTGACCGCGTTCATCGCCGCCGCGCGCTCGGCATCGTCACGCGGTTCGCCGCGCAGGCGCTCGCGGTAGCGCGCAACCCATTCGGCCAGACGCCGCGGCTCGCGCAGGCCTTGCGCGGCGAGGGCGGGGGGGATGGGCGCGCGCGCGTCGGCGGCGAGCTGGGCGAGATGGCGGAAGCTCAGCGTCCAGTCGCTGTGGTTGGCTTCCAGCGTGTCGAGCAGATCCTGGAACAGATCGCCGTCTTCCGGCCGCAGCTGCGTGAGCCCGAGTTTGGCCGCAAGCTGGCGCTGCATGGCCTGCACATACGTCGGACGGAAGGTGTTCACCACTTCCAGCGCGGAGTCGGGCGCGTCGATCAGGGGCAGCAGGGCCTGGCCCAGCGCCAGCAGATTCCAGTGGGCAATCGCCGGCTGCCGCCCGTAGGCATAGCGCCCGCCGCGATCGGTGGTGTTGGGCGTGTGCAGCGGGTCGTAGGCATCGAGAAAGGCGAAGGGGCCGTAGTCGATGGTCCAGCCGAGGATGGACATATTGTCGGTATTCATCACGCCGTGGATGAAACCGACCGCCTGCCACTGGGCGATGAGCTGCGCGGTGCGGTCCACCACCCATTGCAACAGCGCCAGGGCCGGCTGCGGCGCGTCGGCGCAGGCCGGGGCATGGCGCGCGATCACCCAGTCGCACAGTTGCCTGAGCTGCACGGTCTGCCCGGTGTAACTGAAGTGCTCGAAGTGGCCGAAACGCACGAAGCTCGGCGACAGCCGGGTGACCATGGCCGCGGTTTCGATGCGCTCGCGGCGCACCGGCCGACTGGAGCCCACCAGGCACAGCGCGCGTGTGGTCGGTATGCCGAGCGCCGCCATGGCCTCGGAGCACAGAAACTCGCGGATGGAGGAACGCAGCACCGCCCAGCCGTCGCCCATGCGTGAAAACGGCGTGCGCCCGCTGCCCTTGAACTGCACTTCCCAGCGCGCATCGCCGCCGCTATGTCGGCCGCCGCTGGCGTCGGGCCAGTCGCCCAGCAGCAGGGCCCGGCCGTCGCCGAGTTGCCCGGCCCAGTTGCCGAACTGATGCCCGGCGTACACGGTGGCGCGGCTGCCGTCGCGGATGGCCCCGACGTGCCCGCCAAAGGCGAGCGCCCAGTCGTGTTCCTCGGCGGCATGACGGGGTGGCGACAGCCCGACGAGTGCGGCGGCTTTGGCGCTGCTGGCCACCAGAACGGGGTCGGGCAGGGGACTGACCGCCACGGGTACGCTGAAGGCATCGCCCAGCGTGGCGTAAGCATGCGCCAATGGCGGCCATGTCCGCTCCGTCAGCGTGGGCGTGGGCGTGTCGAGATCCAGGGCGTTCGGCGTCATGCCTGCATTCTCGGAGAAAGCCGGTGCCCGGGTGGGCATCGGGGTATCCTCTGCCTCGATCCTTGGTCGCTTGCCGTCCGAGGTGTTGTCATGCCGTCTCCCTCAAGCCCGAACCCACCCGTGCCCGCCACCCCTGACGCCGTCATCGCCCTGCCGTTTGGCCGCATGGGGTTGTTCTGCAGCCCGCATGCCGTGCTGCATCTGGCCTATCTCCCGCCAGATACCCCTCTCATCCCGCCCGCCGGGGCGCTTTGCCGTGAACTGGCTGCGCAGTTGCAGGCCTATGCCGAAGACCCGTCGCATCGCTTCGATCTTCCGCTGGCGACGGTGGGCACGACCTACCAGCAGCGGGTGTGGGCGCTGCTACGTCAGATTCCGCCGGGCCGGACCCGCACCTATGGCGACGCCGCTGCGGAGCTGCGCAGCGCGGCGCGCGCGGTGGGGCAGGCCTGCGCTGAGAATCCGTTCGCGCCCATCGTGCCGTGCCATCGCATCGTGGCGCGTGGCGGTCTGGGCGGGTTTGCCCATTCCACGGCCGAGTCGGGGTATCTGCTGGGCATCAAGCGCTGGCTGCTGCAGCACGAAAGCCGCCTCGCGCCGTTTTTCGTCGATGACTGAAACGCCGGTCCACCGCGATTGGCCGCCAGTGCCCCAAGCCTGCGCTGCCGTGATCGAGCGCTTCTGCGAAACCCTCTGGCTGGAAGATGGCCTGTCACCCAACACCCTGGCAGCCTATCGCCGCGATCTCACCCTGATGGCGCGCTGGCTGGCGTTTTCGCATCGCCCACCCCTGGTCGAGGCCGCCATGCGAGACGTTCAGGCCTATATCGCGGCGCGCTTCGTGCAGAGCAAGGCCACGTCGTCCAATCGCCGCCTGGTGGTGTTGCGCCGGTTTTTCCGCTGGGCCCTGCGCGAGCGTCTGCGTGGCGACGATCCCACTTTGCAGCTCGATACGGCCCGCCAGCCGCCGCGCCGCCCCAAGACTTTGAGCGAAGCCCAGGTCGAGGCCCTGATCGCCGCGCCCGACGTGAACACCCCGCTGGGCTTGCGAGACCGCGCCATGATCGAACTGCTTTACGCCAGCGGTTTGCGTGTGAGCGAGCTGGTGGCGCTGCCTGTGGTTCGCCTGTCGCTCGATCAGGGCGTGGCGCAGATCTCGGGCAAGGGCGGCAAGGAGCGGCTGGTGCCGTTCGGCGCTGCGGCGCAGGACTGGCTGCAGAACTATCTGCGCACCGCGCGTCACGCGCTGCTGCAGGGGCGGGACAGCCCCTTCCTGTTCGTCACCGCCCGCAGCGGGCAGAGCGCCCGCGAAGCCGTCGGCATGACCCGGCAGATGTTCTGGATGCGGCTGAAGACCTACGCGAACCAGGCCGGCATCGACGTGCCGCTTTCGCCCCATACCCTGCGCCATGCCTTCGCCACGCACCTGCTCAACCACGGCGCCGATCTGCGTGTGGTGCAATTGCTGCTTGGCCATGCCGATATTTCGACCACGCAAATCTATACCCACATCGCGCGCGAGCGGCTCAAGACCCTCCACGCCCGCCACCATCCCCGCGCCTGAGACGCGCCTTTCATCATGGCCAACGACGACTTCTGGTCCGCCTTCGTCTTGCTGTTGCTGATTCTCGACCCCTTCGGGAACCTGCCTTTTTTCATTGCAGTCATGCGCAAGCTGCCGCCCAAGCGTCGGTTGCCTGTGGCCGTGCGCGAGATCGGCATCGCCTACGTGGTGCTGCTCGCCTTCATGTTCGGAGGGCACGGGTTTCTCAAGCTGATGAATCTCAGCCAGCCCTCGATCGAGGTTGCCGGCGGCGTCATCCTGCTGCTGGTGGCGATCAAGATGATTTTTTCCACGACCTCCGAAATCTTCGGCGGCGAAGGCGGACGCGAGCCGCTGATCTTTCCGCTGGCGGTCCCGCTTCTCGCCGGGCCTTCGGCGCTGGCCACGGTGCTGCTGCTCGCCTCGCGCCAGCCAGGCGAAATCTGGACCTGGGTCGGGGCGCTGAGTTCCGCCGTGGCGCTGACCGGTGGTCTGTTGCTGATGAGCGAAACCCTGCTCAAGTGGCTGGGCGACTCGGTGATGAACGCCGCCGAAAAGCTCATGGGCCTCATCCTCACCGCCATTGCCGTGAACATGCTGCTCTCGGGCATCCGCAGTTACTTCGGGCTGTGAGTCCCGCTCTTTGAAAACGGCATCGCCACCGATACGATAGCCGCTGATCCGATGCGGCACCGACTTTTCCACTCTGAAGAACCCCTCTCATGGAACGCCTGACCATCACCCCGGAAGACCGAGAAGCCCTGGCGCATTTCCTCGGCCAGCTGGTTGACACCAGCATCCTCACCCGTCGCGAGATCCACGAGTTTCTCGACTACTGCGATCTCATGGCGCCGAAGAAAGGCGAGGTCATCGCCGACATCGGCCAGGTGGGGGAGAGTCTGTTCTTCGTGCTCGAAGGCCAGGGTTGCCTGATGGCGCAACTGCCCGAGAACGAGATGGAAATCGGCAAGATTCAGCCCGGCGAGATGCTGGGCGAAATGAGCTTCTTCGACCGCAAGCCGCGCGAGGTTCGCCTGCGCGCCGGCGAAGACACCCGCCTGCTTCGCATCAGCCGCCGCATGTACGACCGCCTGCGCCTGGAGCGCCCGCTGCTCGCCGTGCTGCTGCTGGAGGTGGCCATCATCAGCCTCGACCACCTCTACCGCCGCACGTCTTCCGACATGGCGCAACTCAACCGCTACATCCACCGCACGGGGCGGTAAGGAGCCTGCCATGACCGCCACGACTGCGCTTCTCGTCATTGACATGCAGCGGGCGCTGTGTGAGGGCGAGGAACAGGCTCATGACGCCGAGGGCCTCATCAGCCGGATCAATCGATTGATGGCTCGCGCCGATGATGCCAAGGTTCCCGTCATTTGCATTCAGCATGAAGAGGCGCAGGGAAGCTTGCAACACGGATCACCGGGTTGGGCGCTGGATTCGAGACTGGCCGTTCCAGCGACGGCCATGCGACTTCGGAAGACCACACCTGACTCCTTTCACCTCACCGATTTGCGTGCAGTCCTTGAGGAGCTTGGGATCAAGCATGTGATCGTGTGCGGTCTGCAAAGCGACTATTGCGTAGATACCACAGTGCGAAGGGCGCTGGCTTTGGGATTTCCGGTCACCCTGGTGGCAGATGGCCACTCCACCGTTGACAACAGTGTTCTGAAGGCCCCACAGATTTCTGCGCATCACAACGCGGCGCTGTCGAGTATGTCGAGCTTCGGACCTCGGGTGACCCTTCAGTCTGCCAAGGAGATCTCATTCGGCGTTTGAGGTTTGAATGCTGAACGCAGCGCAACGGCGTCGTCACCGATGCAATACCTCAGAGCCATGAACGTGCGCGGGAAGGGAGTTCAAGGTTTGGACGAAGTCCTGTCTTTCTGGTTCGAAGCGAGCCAGCCCGAGCAGTGGTTCAAGGTCGATCCGGCCTTCGATGCGCTGATTCGCACGCGCTTCGGCGCGCTGCACGAACAGGCGTGTCGCTGTGAGCTGTTTTCCTGGCGGGGCAAGCCGGAGGGACGACTGGCGGAAATCATCGTGCTCGACCAGTTTTCGCGCAATCTTTACCGCGGCTCCGCAGTCGCGTTTGCCAACGACGCGCTCGCCCTGGCCCTGGCGCAAGAGGCCGTGGTCTGCGGCGCGGATGCGGCTTTGTCGCCGCCGCGCCGAACCTTTCTCTACATGCCCTACATGCACAGCGAGTCGCGTGTGGTGCATGTGGAGGCCGAGCGCCTGTTCCGCGAGAACGGCCAGCCTCGGAACCTCGACTTCGAACTCCGCCATAAAGCCATCATCGACCGCTTCGGCCGCTACCCGCACCGCAATGCCGTACTCGGTCGGGAGTCGACGTCGGAAGAGTTGGACTTTCTCCAGCAGCCCGGCAGCCGTTTCTGATCTGGCGAGGCCCGTTGAGGTGGCGCACAGCCGGCAGCGCCTTTGCCGGACTCAGCCTCGGGCCACGATCCGCTCGATCCACCCTCGCAGCCTGCCGGCGAACTGATTGAGCGCGAGGCCGGCCAGGACCAGCGCACCGGCCGTCACCTTCCAGGGCTCCATGCCTTCATGCAGAACCAGGGTGCCCGACAGCATGCCCGCCACCGGCACGAGCAGCGCGAAGGGCGCGACCTGTGAAGCAGGGTAGCGCCGCATCAGCATGGACCAGATGCCGAAGCCCAGCAGGGTGTTGGGGTAGGACTGGAACAGCACGGTGGCCCAGGACAAGGTGTTCATCGTGCCCAGCGCCGCGACCATTGAGCGCGGCCCTTCGACGAGCAGGGCGGTGGCGAACAGAGGTGGCACGGCGATCAGGCTGCCCCAGACCACCAGCGACATGGGATGGACGGCCTTCATTTGCTTGGTCAGCACATTGGCCACGGCCCAGGCGACGGCCGCGCCGACCACCAGCATCAGGCCGATGAGGGTCGAAGGGGTATCCAGATGCCAGGCCACAATGCCCATGCCGGCCAGCGCAATGCCCGCGCCGAACAGTTGCGTGAACCGTGCCTTTTCCTTGAGCAGCCACCAGGCCAGCCCGATGGTGAAAAAGGCCTGGAGCTGAATGACCAGCGACGACAACCCAGCTGGCATGCCCAGTTTCATGCCGACGAACAGCAGACCGAACTGCACGGCGAACTGCATCAGCCCCCAACCGACCAGCAGCTCCCAGCGCACAGCCGGGCGGGGCACGAAAAACACCAGGGGCAGCGCCGCGAAGATGAAGCGCAAGGTGGTGAAGAACAAGGGCGGCATGCCTTGCAGACCGATCTTGATCACCACGAAGTTGAAACCCCAGATGGTGACGGCCAGTATGGCGAGAAGGATGTGAGCGAAGCGCATGGTTTTGAAACGACGGGCGAGGGGCCGACGAGCGGCGCAGGCAGGCGGAGTTCGCGCGGCGGCCGCTCTGGATCAGAATCCTTGTTCCAGGGCTTGCAGTTCCTGCGCGCTGAACCCGGCACGCAACCTGGCTTCGCGGTTGAAGGGCGGCTTCATGCGCGGCGCGTCATAGTCTGCCGTAAGGGCGTCGAAGGCGTCGATGGGGTCACGACCCGCGCGCTGGCAGGCCCAGTGGTACCAACGATTGCCGACGGCGACATGGCCGATTTCATCGGCAAGGATGCGGTCGAGAATCTGCGCGCCGCGCAGGTCGCCGGCTGCCGCGAGTTTGGCGCGGATGCTGGGGTTCACGTCCAGCCCCCGGGCTTCCAGCGTGCGGGGCACCAGGGCCATGCGGGCCAGCAGATCCGCGGCAGTCTTCTCGGCCATGTCCCACAAGCCGTTATGCGCCGGGAAGTCGCCGTAGCGGCTGCCCTGGCCGTGGAGATGCTCGCGCAGCAGCGTGAAATGCTCGGCCTCCTCGGCCGCCACCCGCAGCCAGTCGCGGTAGAACGCCTCGGGCAAGCCTGGAAAACGCCATACGGCGTCGAGCGCCAGGTTGATGGCGTTGAACTCGATGTGGGCGATGGCGTGCAGCAAGGCGGCGTGGCCTCTGGGGTCGCGCGGGTTGCGGCGCGGCATCTGCTGGGCCGGGATCAGGGTTGGCAGATCGGGGCGGCCGGGGAGGGCGGCGCCAGCCTCCGGCTGCAGCAAGACGGCAGGGTCGATGCGCACCCGACCTGCCAGCGCATCGGCTTGCAGGGCCAGCGCCAGCGCCACCTTCTGCGCCGGATCGCGTGCACAGAGCGCGGCAAGCGCGAGGG
>JAJTBQ010000025.1 GCA_021286835.1 Thiomonas sp. | reverse complement strand
GGTTCGAAACCCCAAGAACACCAGCGTCTGCACCGGGCCCTGCGCGGGTGCACAAATAGGGTTAACAGGCCCTAACCCGCCAGCTGCTCCTGCACCGCACGCCTGAACTGCATGGGCGCGGCGATGCGATGGAAAGGGTCATGCGTGCCGCCTGTGCCCACCACGGCCACCGACCCGAAGTTGAACAGGCGACCCACGATGCCCTGATCCACGCTGACACTCTCCACCTTGTTCAGCACAATCTCCACCGAGGTGCGCCGGACCAGTCCGACCTTCATGATGACGCGCTTGTTCGTCACGCCGAACTCCGAGGTCTTGTAGCGGATGAAGGCCTTGATCCAGCCATACAAGCCCACCATGAGCACGGCAACACCCGCCAGCGCGACACCGCCACCGAAGACAAAGGTTGCAAGCCCAGCAAACACCAGCACCGTGGGAGCAATGAACACGGTCCGGCTGAGGTAGGCCCGATGCAGCACCTGTTCGTTGGTCAGCAGGTTTCGATCGATATAGCTCATCCATGACCTCATGTGGGGACGGGGTCGCCGACCGGGATGACCTCGAACGCCACGCCAGGGCAGGCCCAGGTGTCATAGGCCCAAGGCTCGACCTCTTATCGCCCATTGTTGAGACGCCCGTTCAAGGCGCGCATTTTTGATTGGCGGAAGCGGTGAGATTCGAACTCACGAACGGTTGCCCGTTGCCGGTTTTCAAGACCGGTGCAATCGACCACTCTGCCACGCTTCCCCATGCTTTGATCTGGCCATGGAGCCAGGGGCGACATTCTAGCCACGAGCGCGATGCGCTCAATCTGGCAGGAACAACTCGAGCACGTTGTTCAGCATATTGAAACCAAGCGGAGTGGTCTGCAAGCGAGTGTTCGGTTCGACCATCAAGCTCTGGCTTTGCGCGGCCCGCAGCGCCTGAAGAATGGCCGACGGCGGCAGACCGGTGCGCTCAGTGAACAGCTCTGTCGGCACCCCTTCGCGCAGTCGCAGGGCATTGAGCATGAACTCGAACGGCAGATCGCGGCGCGCCACCTCGACTTCGGTTTCGACCGCACTGGCGCGTTCGGCCTGTTCCCTATAGCGCAGCGGATGGCGCCAACGCGTCTGGCGCACGATGCGATGCGCAAACGTGATCTTGGAATGGGCTCCGGCGCCGATGCCAAGATAGTCGCCAAATTGCCAGTAGTTGAGGTTGTGGCGGCATGAGTGCCCGGCCGCGGCGTAGGCCGAGACTTCGTAGCGCTGCAACCCCGCCGCTTCGGCCAGATCGGCCACGGCATGCTGCATATCGGCGCCGAGGTCGTCGTCGGGCAGGGCCGGTGGCTGGCGGGCGAAAAGGGTGTTGGGTTCGAGCGTGAGCTGATAGAGCGAGAGATGCGGTGGCTGATGTGCCAGGGCCTCGCGGACATCGGCCTTGCAGCCTGCCATGTCCTGCTGAGGCAGGGCGAACATCAGATCGAGATTGAAGCTTGCGAAGTGACGCGCGGCCTCGGCCACCGCGTCGTGCGCCTGACGCGCATCGTGCACGCGCCCAAGCGTGCGCAGGCGGTCATCGTTGAAACTCTGAACGCCGATGGACAGGCGGTTGACTCCCGCTTGCGCGAACGCCGCGAACCGGTCCCGCTCGAAGGTGCCGGGATTGGCCTCCAGCGTGATTTCGGCGTCGGCGACGAGGGGCAGCCGGGCGCGCACGTCGGTGATCAATTGGTCGATGGCTTCGGGCGAGAACAGACTGGGCGTGCCGCCCCCGATGAAGACGGAGATGACGCGGCGCCCCCACACCAGAGGCAGCGCCGCATCGAGATCGGCGCGGAGGGCCGCAAGGTAAGCCTGTTCGGGAATCGCTCCCCCTGCGCGCCACTCATGCGAATTGAAATCGCAATAGGGGCACTTCTTGAGACACCACGGCAGGTGCACGTAAAGACTGAGGGGAGGCAGCGACTGGAACTGCAGGGTGCCGGGCCGCATGTAGTGCGGCAGGGATTGCGCCGCACGCTGAGGTGCCGCATCGCCGGGCACAACGGACGCAGCCCCCGCGTCGGCGATCGGAATGTGCTTCGGTTTCACACCAGGGCCGCGGCGTCAGGCCGAAGAGGACGTCCAGCCCCAATGCGTGCGCAGAAGGGGCAGCAGGGCCTGCAGGGCCTGGCCGCGGTGACTGATGCGATTCTTCTCCTGCGCATCACATTGCGCCAGGGTGCGGCCATCCGCCAGGACGAACAAGGGGTCGTAGCCGAAGCCGCCCTGCCCTTGCGCCGCATGGCCGATCTGCCCGATCAGTTCGCCACGAACGATGAGCGGCTCGGGATCGGCCGCATGGCGCAGCGCCACCACGATGCTGACAAAGCGCGCAAGGCGCCCGGTCTGACCCTCCATCTGCCGCAGCAGCAAATGGTTGTTGGCGGCGTCCTGCACGGCACGCGGCCCTTCGGTCTGCGGCGCGAAGCGGGCCGAGCGCACCCCCGGCAGCCCTCCGAGCGCTTCCACGCACAGGCCCGAATCGTCCGCCAGCGCGGGAAGGCCGGTGTGGAAACTGGCGTGGCGCGCCTTGGCCAGCGCATTCTCGACGAAGGTTGGATGCGGTTCTTCAGCATCGGCGAGTTGGAACTCGCCCTGAGCCTGCACATGGCAACCCAACGGCGCCAGCAAGGCCGAGAGTTCGGCGAGCTTGCCCGGATTGCCGGACGCAAGCACGATCTGCCAGGGTCTGGGCATTGAGACGGCCACCCTCAAATCTCCAGCGCCTGTCGTTGCAGCGCGACGAGTTCGGCAATGCCGCGCTGCGCCAGATCGATCATGCCGTCGAGCTGCTGCCGCGAGAACGGCGTGCCCTCGGCCGTGCCCTGCACCTCGATCAACGCCCCGTCGGCCGTGCCCACCACGTTCATATCGGTATCGCACTGGCTGTCCTCGGCATAGTCGAGATCGAGACGGTAGCCGTCGCCCAGCAGGCCCACCGAGACCGCGGCGACCAGTTGGCGCATCGGATTTTGCTGGATGCGGCCCTGCGCCATGAGCCATTGACAGGCATCCCACGCGGCCACGGCGGCACCGGTGATGGCGGCCGTGCGCGTGCCGCCATCGGCCTGCAGCACATCGCAATCCAGGGTGATCTGCCGTTCACCCAGCGCAGAAAAATCGAACACGGCGCGAAGCGAGCGGCCGATGAGGCGCTGGATCTCCTCGGTCCGTCCCTGTTGTTTGCCGCGCTTGGCTTCGCGCTCGCCTCGCGTATGCGTCGCACGGGGCAGCATGCCATATTCCGCCGTCACCCAACCCTGCCCGCTGCCCCGCTTGTGCGGCGGCACGCGCTCCTCGACCGATGCGGTGCAGAGCACGCGGGTATGCCCAAAGGCCACGAGGACGGACCCCTCGGCATGACGGGTGAAATGACGTTCGATGGCAATGGCGCGCAGCGCCGAAAGCCCGCGGCCTTCTCGCGCAGGATGGGTGTTTTGCATGGAGGAAATGGGGAAAAGAAGCGGGAAGCGTTATTTACGTGCCGCACCTTGGCGGATGGCGGCGTTGATTTCAGCGATCGAGCGCTCGATGTCGGCGTCGTTCATTTCGTCGACCTGCAGATCGCCCAGATCGCTCTGGATGGTGGACTTGAAGCCGCCTTTCTGCATGGTCTCGGTTTCGATGCGAAGGGAGGTTTCCAGTTCTTCCGGATCGGCCTCCCATTCGACGCCCAGCGCCGTGACGTTGTCGGAGTCGGCACCGCCTTGTCGCAGCGCCATCTCGACCACCTCGGGTACCGCGTCCGAGAGCACCTGTTGTCCGAACTGCCGCACCAGTACCGATTCGGGAATCTGCCCCCAGAGCCCATCGGAACACAGCAACACGATGTCGCCCCGCCGCATGGCCTGCGGCAAGCCGACCTCGATCATGGGCAATTGCCCCGACCCCAGGCAGGTGAACAGCATGTTGCGGGTCGGACCGTCGGGTTGCAGCAGGGAGAGCCCATCGGCCTGATCCTTTCTGTGCTTCTGCTCGACATGCGAGTGATCGCGTGTGCGCGTCAACATGGCGCCATTGCGCATGAAATACAGCCGAGAATCGCCCACGTGCGCCCAGTGCGCAGCGCCGTTCTGCAGCACGCAGACCACCACGGTGGTGCGCGGCGAATCAGTCAGCTTGTTCTCCTGAGCGTAGCGCTGGACCTGCTCATGCGCCCGGAAGATGGAGCGGCGCAAAAATTCCTGCGGATCACGCAGGCGCGGCCGGGCCTCCTGCTGAAAGAGATTGGCAATGGTCTGCAGCGCCATCTGCGCGGCCACATCGCCGCGCGGGTGCCCCCCCAGGCCGTCGGCCAGGGCGAACAACGCGCTTTCGCGCGTGTAGCAATAACCCATGCGATCCTGGTTGGTCGCACGCCCGCCGCGACGGCTGACCTGATACACCGAAAACTTCAATTCCGCCCCCTGCCCGCAGGCTTGCCCTGCTCGGGCGCCGGGCTCTGCACGGCCTGAACCGGCGCACCAAAGCGGGTGACATCACGCACCTTCTGGACCTGTGATTTGGTGTCGTTCACCAACTCGTCGATGTGCAGCCGGAGCTTCTCGCCCATGGTCAGATTGGTGTAGCGGCGGGCATTCTCCGCGCCCAGCTCGCGTTGAAGATTGAAGACGCTCTGGGGCCGGGCCATCGAATCCAGCGCCATGCACCATTCGACGATCTCGATCAGATTGTCCGAATACACCCCGCGCAGCTTGGAGAGCTGAGCCTGCAGCCGGTCTTTCTCCAGGCGCTGCGGAGCCTCGTAAGGGGGGTAGCCCGTCATGCAGGCGTAGATGCAGGCACCGACGGCGTAGATGTCGGTCCAGGGGCCGAACGCCCCCTCGCGCTTGTACATCTCCGGCGCCGCGAAACCCGGCGTATACATAGGGCGAAAGCGCTTGTCCTGCTGATTGAGCACCTCACGAGCGGCGCCAAAATCGATCAGGATGGGCTTGTTGTCGTCGGTGATGAACACGTTCGCCGGCTTGATGTCGAGGTGCAGCATCTTGTGCTGATGCACCACGCGCAAGCCCTGCAGAATGTCATCGAACAACGAGCGGATGGTCGATTCACGGAAGATTTTCTTGCGCTTGAGCTCGCGCGCCGTGATGACGAATTCCTGGAGCGACGCGCCCTCCAGATAATTCATCACCATATACACCGTATCGTTCTCGCGAAAAAAGTTGAGCACGCTGACGACGCTGGGATGCGAGATCTGGGCCAGGGAGCGGCCCTCTTCGAAAAAGCTCTTCAAGCCCAGGCGGTAGAGCGCGAGTTTGTCTGGAGGCACCACCGGACTCGACTCCCCAGGCCCCCGCTCCACCAGCGAGGCCGGCAGATACTCCTTCACGGCCACTTTCTGACCGTCCGGGCTCAGCGCCAGGTACACCACGCCGAAGCCGCCGCTCGCCACCTTGCGCACAATGCGGTAGCCGCCCACCTGCGTTTCGGGAGCGAGTGGGGCGGGCTTGGATTTGGGCGGGGTGGCCATGTAGCGAAGGCTAGCAGTCTGCAGGCGAGACGAGTGTGGAAAAATACACGCAAAGGGGATGCGATTGAAGCCAATTTATAGCATGACTGGCTACGGCCAAAATAGTGCGCAACTGTCGACCGGAGCCAAGATCCATATCGAGTTGCGCTCGGTCAACAGTCGCTTTCTCGATATCGCCTTCCGACTTCCGGAAGAGTTGCGCGGCGCAGAAGCCGCCATGCGGCAATCCATCACCCAGGCCCTGCGCCGCGGCAAGATCGACTGCCGCGCGGTGTTCGAGGCGCCGCAAGGCACACCCGCGCTGCCCGACCCGGGTACGGCCGCCCCGCTGCTGGCGGCCGAGGCCGCGCTGCGCGCCATGGCGCCCCACCTCGCCCCGCTCTCGGTGGGCGAGGTGCTGCGTTTCATCGGCAGTGCACAGGAAAACCACGCCGACGCCGCCGAGATCGCCCAGATCGCCGGCCAGGCGCTCGATCAGGCCCTGGCCGCGCTGATCGCGGCGCGTGCCCTGGAAGGCGACCGCCTGCGCGCCTTGCTGCTCGATCGCATCGAACAGATCGCGCAGCATGCGGCCCGCGCCCGGGCCATCGTGCCCCTCGCGGTGGAGAGGCAACAGGCCCGGTTCACCGCGCGCTGGGAAGAAGCGCTGCGCGCGCTGACCGGAGTGGAGACCAGCGTCGAAACGCTCAATGACCGGCGGCTGCAGGAAGCCGCCAGTTTCGCCATCCGCATCGACGTGGCCGAAGAACTCGACCGTCTTCAGGCCCACCTCCAAACCCTGCGAGAGCTGCTCGCCCAGGGCGGCGAGTTGGGCAAGCGCCTGGACTTCCTGATCCAGGAACTGCACCGCGAAGCCAACACCCTGGGCTCCAAATCCGCCGCGCTCGAACTCAGCGAAATCTCCCTCGAACTCAAGGTTCTGATCGAGCAGATGCGCGAGCAGGTGCAGAACATCGAATAAACCAGGCTCGAACGTGTCCACCAATTTTCCCGGAAATCTCTTTGTCGTCGCCGCCCCCAGCGGGGCGGGCAAGTCCAGCCTCGTCAATGCCTTGTTGGCCGAAGACTCGGGCATCCAGCTTTCGGTGTCGTGCACCACGCGTGCGCCGCGGGGCGCCGAAGTCGACGGCGTGCACTATGTCTTCATCGATGGCCCGGAGTTTCAGCGCCGCATCGACGCGGGCGAGTTTCTCGAATGGGCCGAGGTGCACGGCAATCGCTACGGCACCTCCAGGCGCTGGCTGGAAAGCCGCATGGCCGACGGCATGGACGTCTTGCTCGAAATCGACTGGCAGGGCGCCGCCCAGGTTCGCGCGCAATTCGACAACGCGGTGAGCATCTTCATCCTGCCGCCCTCGTTCGAGGAGCTGCGCCACCGGCTCACGCGCCGCGCCGAAGACGCGCCCGAGGTGATCGAACAGCGGCTGACCGAAGCCCGGGTCGAGCTGGCGCAGGCGAGGAACTTCGACTTTATAATTGTGAATCAAGACTTTACGCACGCCTTGCGCGATCTCAGGCAGGTCGTGGCCGCTCAGCGGCTACGCTATGCCGCGCAACGCCTTTCCCACCCCGAGGTCTTTCGTGCCCTCGGCATCCTCTGAACTGGAACTCTGACATCATGGCTCGCATCACCGTTGAAGACTGCCTGGAGAAAATCCCCAACCGCTTCCAGCTGGTTCTGGCCGCGACTTATCGCGCCCGCATGCTGGAACAGGGTCATTCGCCCAAGCTCGAATCGAAAGACAAGCCGGCCGTCACGGCGCTGCGCGAAATCGCCGCTGGCCTGACGGGCATTGAGATGCTGAAAAAAGTACCCACCTGATTTTTCACGATGCCCAGCAGCCACACTGCCGCGACCGGTCCGAAATCCTCGGCCGCGGGGTTGTCTGTGCCTGCAGCGGGCAAGGCCGCTGCGATCAAACGACCGCGGGCGCGGTCCAAGAACGCCACGGCTGAACCCGAGCCTGCCCCAGTGAACCCGGCGGCACCGTTGGCCAACGACGAGAGTCCCGCGGCGCGGCATGTCCCGGTGAGCCTGGCGAGCCTGCTGAGCAAATTGCAGGCCTATCTTCCCGAAGGCGATCTGCAGAAGATCCGTGGGGCCTACCGCTTCGCCGATGCGGCCCATCTGGGCCAGTACCGCGCCAGTGGCGAGGCCTATATCTCCCACCCCGTGGCGGTTGCCGAGCTATGCGCCGACTGGAAGCTCGATACCCAGGCCATCATGGCCGCGCTGCTGCACGACACCGCTGAAGACAAGGGCATCACCCAGGCCGAACTCATCGAGCATTTCGGCAGCACCGTGGCCGACCTGGTCGACGGGCTGACCAAGCTCGACAAGCTGCAGTTCTCCAACCGCGAAGAAAACCAGTCGGAGAGCTTTCGCAAGATGCTGTTGGCGATGGCCCGGGACATCCGGGTCATCCTCGTCAAGCTCGCCGATCGTCTTCACAATATGCGCACCCTGGGCGCGATGGCGGCGAGCAAGCGGGTGCGCATTTCGCGCGAGACGATGGACATCTACGCGCCCATCGCGCATCGTCTGGGGCTCAATCTCGTCTACCGCGAACTGCAGGATCTCGGGTTCGCCAACAGCCACCCCAACCGCTACGCCGTGCTGTCTCGCGCGGTGCTGGCCGCGCGCGGCAATCGGCATGGTCTGGTGGAAAAAATCCTGGCCGCCGCACAAACGGCCTTGAACGAGGCGCATGTGCCCTCGCAGTTGTTCGGCCGCGAGAAGACGCTGTATTCCATCTATCGCAAGATGCGCAGCAAGCATCTGAGCTTTGCGCATATTCAAGACATCTTCGGCTTCCGCGTGCTGGTCACCGAGGTGCTCGACTGTTATCGTGCCCTGGGCGTGCTCCACAGTCTTTACAAGCCCATGCCAGGCAAGTTCGAGGACTATATCGCCATCCCGAAGGCCAATGGCTACCAGTCGCTGCACACCACGCTGATCGGGCCGAACGGCAACCCCATCGAGTTTCAGATCCGCACCGAGGCCATGCACCGCATCGCCGAAAGCGGGGTGGCGGCGCATTGGCTCTACAAGACGCCGGAAGACAAGCCCGCGCCTCAGCAGGCGCAGAACAATGCCTGGTTGCAGTCACTGCTGGACATCCAGACCGAGAACCGCGACTGGGCCGATTTTCTCGAGACCGTCAAGGTCGATCTTGCGCCCGATGCGGTGTATGTGTTCACCCCCAAATCGCGCATTCTGGCACTGCCGCGCGGCGCGACGCCGGTGGACTTCGCCTATGCCATCCACACCAATCTGGGCGACCAGACGGTGGCGGCCAAGGTGAACAACGCCTTGGTGCCGCTGCGCACCGAATTGCGCAGCGGCGATGTGGTCGAGATCATCACCGCCCCGGCATCGCGCCCTAATCCGAGCTGGCTGAGCTTCGTGCGCACCGGACGGGCGCGCTCCAAGATCCGCCATGCGCTGCGCACCACGCAGCAGGCCGAGTCCATCGAACTGGGGCGCCGGCTGCTGCAAAGCGCGCTGCGCCACGAGCACCTCGAACTGGCCGCGCTCGACGACACGGTCTGGGACAAGCTGCTGCGCTGGACCGGGTTCAAGTCGCGCGACGATCTGTTCGCCGACATCGGGCTGGGCAAGCGCGTGGCCGACATTCTGGCCAAGCGCGTGGTGGCTCTCGTCTCGCCGCAGGATGCGCTGGCGGCACCGGTGCTCGACACCATCGAGCGCATGGACAGCCGCGCCGGACGCGATCCCCAGTCCACCCTGCAGCTCGACGGCAGCGAAGGCATCTCGGTGCGCTATGCCACCTGCTGCCGCCCCATTCCCGGCGACCCCATCATTGGCTATCTGGGCAAGGGCGAAGGCCTGATCGTGCATCAACAAGACTGCGACACCGCGCGCCGCCTGTTCCAGAAAGACCCGGACCGCTGGATCGACCTGGGCTGGGCAGCCGAATGCACCCGACCCTTCGAGACCGGCCTGAGCGTAATCGTGCAGAACACCAAAGGCGTGCTCGCCCGCGTGGCTGCCGCGATCAGCGAACACGACAGCGACATCGCCCACGTCACGATGGACGAAGACTCGCAACAGGCCACCACCGAGCTGCGCTTCGTCGTGCAGGTGCGCGACCGCAAGCATCTGGCCGACGTCCTGCGCGCCTTGCGCCGTCTGCAGTTCGTGGTACGCGCCAGCAGGGCGAAAAGCCGCGCGGCGGGCCAGGGCTCAGGCAACGCTTGAGCGCCCCCAAGGCTGGCCACTGGACGTACGGGCCTCAGTCGCGCGGCGGATAGGACACCCCGAGAATCTCCAAGGTCGCCAGGCCCGCGGGCGTCGGCAGGCTCACGCTGTCGCCTTCACGCGCCTTGAGCAGCGCGCGCGCCACCGGAGAAATCCAGCTGATCCTGCCCTGCAGCGGCTCAGTCTCATCGATGCCGACGATGGTGATGGTGTGCTCGGCGCCCTTGTCGTCGGCATAGCGCACGGTGGCGCCGAAAAACACCTGATCATTGCCGTGCTGCAGGCGGGCATCGACCACTTCGGCGATGTCCAGCCGCTTGGTGAGAAAGCGGATGCGCCGGTCGATCTCGCGCAGACGCTTCTTGCCGTAGATGTAATCGCCGTTCTCCGAGCGATCACCGTTCTTCGCCGCCCACGACACCGTCTCGACCACCTTCGGGCGTTCATCCTCGACCAGGGTTTTCAGTTCGGCGCGCAGCCGGGCGTAACCCTCCGGCGTGAGGTAATTCTTGCCGCCCGGCGGCAGCGGTGGAAGTTGGGCACCGCCGTCATCGTCGTCGGCGTCCGGGGTTTCCTCGCGGACAAAGGCCTTGTTCATAGCGAAGGCAGTGTATCGAGGCGCGAGAGCAATCCGCTGGAGCGGCGCGTGACGCGCTGAATGCCCTGGCGCAGGATCTGCGCGTCGGCGCAGGCCAGTGTGAACGCCTGTCGCGCGCGCGTGATGCCGGTGTAGATCAATTCGCGGCTGAGCCCGGCGTGGCGGTCGGGCAGCGCCAGGATGGTGTGCTCGAACTCCGAACCCTGAGACTGATGCACCGTCATGGCAAATGCCGTCTGCACATCGGCCAGACGACTGATGCTGACCGAGCGCAGTGCGGGGCCTTGCTGGAACACCACTCGCAGGCCCTCCTTGCCCGAAGGCAAGGCGATGCCGACATCGCCATTGAGCACACCGAGTTCGTGATCATTGCGCGTGACCAACACCGCACGGCCCGCATACCAGGTGCCGCGGCAGCGCAGCAAGCCGAGCGCATCCAAACGCGCGGCAATGGCTTCGTTCAAGGCATTCACACCCCAGGGGCCTTCGCGCACGGCGCACAACACGCGGCACCGGTCGAAGGCCTGAAGCACGCGGCCGGCCCAGCCGGTCCACGCTTCATCGGCCGCTGGCCCCTGTTGCAACAGCTTGGCATAGGCCTCGTAACCGGCCGCTTCGGCACGTCCCTGAACCGCCAACTCGGCAACGACCTGGGCCGCAGGCCGCGCCTGCGAAGCCGCCACGCTCAACAACCGCACGGCGGGGTCGTCGGTCTGCCGCAGCAAAGTCTGCGCCTGGTCGGCGTCGCCCGCCTGGACGGCCTGGGCCAGTTGTCCGATCGCGCCGCCGAATCGATGACTCTTGCGCAGCATCACCACCTGCTGCGACAAAGGCGGCCCAGCGGGATCGATGAAACGCGTCGGCAGCGCATCGCCCACCAGGGTCTCCAAGGCCTGGGCCGTCTCGGGTGTGTAGTGCCCCTGCTCCGCCCCGGTGCACAGCTCGCCGAGCACCGCGCCCGCCTCCACCGACGCCAGTTGATCCTTGTCGCCCAGCAGAATGAGCCGCGACGTGGGCGGCAAGGCGTCGAGGACCGCCGCCATCATTTCCAGATGGACCATGGACGCCTCGTCGATCAGCAGCACATCGACTTCCAGCGGACGTGCCGCGTTGCGCGCAAAGCGGCGCGTGTCGGGCCGCGCGCCGAGCAGACTGTGCAGCGTGCGGGCCGGGCCCAGGCGCTGGGCGAGTTCGGCCACGCCCTCAATCTCGATGAGCCTGCCGAGTTCGCGGTCGATGGACTGCTTGAGCCGGGCCGCGGCCTTGCCGGTAGGCGCCGCCAGGGCCACGCGCAACGTGGCGGCGTCCCGGTCTTCCCTGGGCCTGCCTGCCCACAGCAAGGCCAGAAGCCGTGCCGCCGTGTGCGTCTTGCCCGTACCGGGGCCGCCGGTGAGCAGGGTGAAACGTCCGCGCAGCGCCACGGCGCAAGCCAGCTTCTGCCAGTCCACCCCGGCATCGGCCACGGGCGGGAACAGACGTGCCAGCATGGCCGAAGCCTTCGGCGCATCGACCTTGGTCTCGTGCTGCAGGCGCTGGTGAATCCGCGCGGCCACGACGCACTCGTCACGCCAGTAGCGACGCAGATACAGCCTGCCGGCGCTGACGACCAGGGGCGCGCCGGTGTCGCGCCCGCCCTCCAGATGGACGACCGGGCAGGCGTGCAGCATGGGCCCGGCATCGTCTGGCCAGCTCAGATCGGACGCAAGCGTGGACGCCGAACCGGTCTGCGCCGCGCGCTCCTTCAAAGCCTCCAGGTGCTGCGGCCATTCGTCGAGCGCCACGCAGGTATGGCCGCGCCCTTCCAGATCGGCCAGGATCGCCACGGCCACCACCAGCTCCGGCGCCATCTGCGGGCAGAGGTCGAGCAGGAAGCGGGCCAGAGCCACGTCCAGACGGCGCAGCACACCCTGCTCCGCCCAATCGCGCAACACGGCCAGCACATGCTGGTTCGCGGCCTTCGGTGGCAACGGCGCGGGCAGCATCACGCAGCCCCCAGTCTGGAGGCCAGGAGCGCGTCGAGCCCTTCGAGCAAAGCCTCATCGGGTGGGAGATGCAAGCAGCCCGATGACGGCCCACCGATACCACGCAGAAACAGTACGGGCGCGGCGGCGAGCTGGGCCGCCGGGTCGTAGGCCGACCGCAACCGGGCGCGCAGCAGACGATGCAGGGCCAGCATGTAGAGCGCGCCCTGAACGTCGTAGCGATGATCGAGCACGGCGGTCTCCAGTGCGTCCTGCGCGTAGTCGGCATCGTCCGCGCCGAGGGCGTTGCTCTTGTAGTCGAGCACCCAATAGCGGCCGGCGTGGGCAAAAACCAGATCGGCGAAACCCATCACCATGCCGTGCAGGACGCGCTCGGTCAACGCGGGGCGGGCGCGGCCGGGCAGGATGTGCCGCTGGCACAGCGCATCGATCTCGGCCGCGCGCGCGGCCGCCACCGGAAGCCAGAATTCCATTTCCGCCAGGACGGCGCCCACCTCGGGCAAAGCCGCCCCCAGAGGCGGCAGGCGCGTGGCAAGGATGTCGGTGAGCCAGTCCAGCAGATCCTGGGAACGCCCGGCGTCCCATCCCTGCCCGCTGCAGCGTTGCAACAGGCGCTGTCGCATGTCGGGCGAGTGCAGGTCAAAGCCGTTGTCGCCCAGCCAGGCCAGTTGTTCATGCACGAACTTGCCCACGAGCGCGCCGCGCGGAAAGCGATGACGCCCCGCGGACGTCGGGCCCGGCAACGGGGAAACCGGCTCCGTGGTCCACAGCTCGTCCTGCAGCATGGGCTGCACGGCCGCCTGCTGGGTCGAGCGCGGCGTGAGATCGCGCACCAGCGCCGAAAAGCTGCCTATGCCCCAGTGGCGGTCGAACCTGGCGTCATAGGCGGCGGGCTCGATCAGCTCCGGGGCGCGGCCAACACGCTGCAGCCTCCGCGCCTCGGGCTGCGCCGCCGCATCGACGATCTGCACCGCATCGTCATCGCCGAACGTTGCGCGCAGCAGACCGTCGAGCGCCGCGCCTTCGAACGACGCCTTCCCTCCGAGCAGATAGCCGATGGCACTGCGATGCAGCACACAGGCCTGGCTTCTGCCGATTTTCAGCGCGCCGAGGCCCAGCCACAAGGCATGCCGTGCGCGGGTCAGCGCCACGTAAAGCAGCCGCAGGTCTTCGCGCAGGCGGTCGCGGTCATCGGCGCCATCGCGCGCCTCCTTGAACGCGGTGGCAAACGGCAGGAACACCAGCGGATATTCGAGACCCTTGGATTTGTGAATGGTGACCACGCGCACCAGATCGGCCTCGCTTTCCAGGCGCACCACCTGTTCCTCGTTCACCGCCCCGGTCATCTGCGTCTGCAGCCAATGGATCAGCGCCTGCTCGCCGTCGAGCGCGCTGCTGGCGGACTGCAGCAGCTCGGCCAGATGCAGCACATTGGTCAACCTGCGCTCGCCGTCGGCCTCGCTCAACCAGCGCGCGGGCAGATCGAGCCGGTGCAGGGTGTGGCGCAGCATGGGCAACACCCCCTGGCGCAGCCAGATGCCCTGCAACTCGGCCAACAGCTCCAGCCGCGCTTCGAATACGGCGTCGTCGGTGGCCAGCGCGGCCAGTTCCCGCAGCGATGCATTCAGGGTATGAGTGGCGAACGCGGCGCGGGTCAGCCGCCCGTCGCGCGGAGCCGCCACGGCCCGCAGCCAGCGCAGCAGATCGGCGGCCTCCTGGGAGGCGAACACCGAATCGCGGTCGGAAAGGTAGACCGAGGCCACGCCCCTGCGCCTGAGCTCGCCGCGCACCGCCTGCGCCTCGTCGCCATCGCGCACCAGCACGGCGATGTCGGACGGACGCAGCCGCGCGAAGCCGCCGCCTGCCCGCTCAAACCCCGCTTGCGCGTCATCGAGCAAGGCCACGATGCGCGCGGCGGCGTGAGCGGAGAACCGCTCGCGGGCTGCGCCCTTGGATTCGGTTGCGGCGTGCACGGCACAGGTCAGCGCGGGCACGGCGCCATCCAGGCAGACGAGCCGCTCGGAGCGTCCCTTCGCCTCGACCGCGATGAAGGGCAGCGGGTTGGCGTCTTCGGACTCGCCCGGCGGCCGGTACAGAAACGCGCCCTCACCCTCGGCCTGCTCGCGCCGACCGAACAACTGATTGACGCTGCGCACCACCGCTTCGGTCGATCGATGGTTGGTGGCCAGCGCCGCATGCCGCCCCTGCGTGGCCTGCCGCGCGCGCAGATAGCTGTCGATGTCCGCTCCGCGAAACGCATAGATGGACTGCTTGGGATCGCCGATGAGCAGCACGGCGCAATCGGGCGCGGTCGGCACCGTCAGTCCGTAGAGGCGATCGAACAGCCGGCACTGCAGCGCCGACGTGTCCTGAAATTCGTCGATGAGCGCGACGGGATATTGCTGCAGGATGCGCGCGCGCAGCCGCTCGCCCTGGGGACCTGCCAGCGCGGCGTCGAGGCGTTCGAGCTGGTCGTGAAAGCTGAACTGGCCGGAGACCGCCTTGAGCGCGCGCATCCGCGCGTCGACCTGTGCGGCGGCGTAAGCCTGCATGGCGCGGGCGAGATCGGGCAGTTCGGCCAGCGCGCCGCGCAGCGCACCGATGGCGTCGAACGCGACAGGCACCTCCACGGTCTTGCCCTTGTTGCAGCCCGCGCGCAGCGCTTCGGGGGTGAGCTTGGCCCAGGCCGCATCGTCGAGGTCGGGCTGCACCCGCGCCTCATCGTCCAGCCAGGCTTGCAGCGCGTCGAACCAGCCGCAGACTTTGGTAGCCGCGTACTTCGTTCCGCTGAGCGGGTTGTCCTTGTGCTGCAGCAAGCCGCACAGCCACTGCCGCATGGAGGCCATGGGAACTTTCCAGTGTGCCTTGAGCGCGCTCGCCTGCGTCTGACGGACGGCGGACAAGCGCTGCCAGAGCGCCAGCAGCGAGGTCTCGGCCTGCAGGTCGATCGGCGCGTCCGACGGTTTGCCCGCCTGTGCGGCGCGACGCCGGGTCTTCACCGCATGTTCGACCGCATCGACATCGGGCCACAGCGCGAGCACGCCGTCGAGCGCCTCGCCCGAAAGTGGGTAGACCTGCTGCCGCCAGAAGTCGCGCACGGCCTGCTGGGTGAGCCCGTCCTCGTCGGCCAGAAGGTCTTCGTCGAACGCATGGCCGCTGTCAAAAGCATGTTCGCGCAGCATGCGCTGGCACCAGGCGTCGATGGTGAACACCGCGGCGTCGTCCATGGCCTGCGCCGCCATCGTCAGCCGCCAGGCTGCCGCGTCGCGCGGCGCGCCGGGCGCGTGATCGTCCAACAAGCTCCGCAGAAACACGTCACCGGGCTCGGGCTGCGCATCGCCCTGGAAGCAGCGCGCCACGTCCACCAGCCGGCGGCGGATGCGGTCGGCCAGCTCGCGCGTGGCCGCGCGGGTGAAGGTCATGACCAGAATCTGCTCGGGCATGAGCGCGTGGGGAAACGCCGCCCCGTCGCGGCCGTGGCCCAGCACCAGCCGCAGGTAGAGCGCGGCGATGGTCCACGTCTTGCCGGTTCCGGCGCTGGCTTCGATGAGGCGGCTGCCCTGCAGCGGCAGACGCAGGGGATCGAG
>JAJTBQ010000329.1 GCA_021286835.1 Thiomonas sp. | reverse complement strand
GGGCGGTGAGCCGCGTCGGGGTCTGATCGGCGCGTTTCACCTCATGCGGCTATCCTTGGGATTCACCACCGAGCCCCATGGAGCCCACCGCCATGCCGACACTCGATCTGGCTTTGCCTCTGCACGCGCATGACGCCCTGCCCCTGAGCACCTCCAAGGCCGGGCGTGTTCTCGAAAGTCTGCTGCACACCCGCGCGTGCAGCGTGTCGCTGGTGGAAGGGCTGAGCGACGCCGACTGCACCGTGCAGTCCATGCCCGACGCCAGCCCGGCCAAATGGCATCTGGCGCACACCACCTGGTTTTTCGAGGAGTTCATCCTCACGCCGCACCTGCCGGGCTACCGCGTGTTCGATCCGGCCTTCCGCTACCTCTTCAACTCGTATTACGACACGGTCGGGCCGCGCCACCCAAGGCCGCAGCGCGGCCTTCTCACCCGGCCGGCGCTCGAACAGATCCTCGCCTTCCGCGCCCATGTCGATGCGGCGCTGCAAAAGCTGCCCCCGGGCGCCGCGCCCACCGCCCTGCTCGACCTGGGGCTGCATCACGAGCAGCAGCATCAAGAATTGCTGCTCACCGATCTGCTGCATCTGTTCGCGCAGAACCCGCTGCATCCCGCCTACCGGCCCCTGCCCGGCCCGCTGCCCGCCGGGCGGACGCCGGACGCGCTGCGGTGGCTACGCTTTTCCGGCGGGCTGACCGAGATCGGCCATGCCGGCGAAGGGTTCGCGTTCGACAACGAAGGCCCCCGCCACCGCGTCTGGCTGGATGATTTCGCCCTGGCGCATCGCCCCGTTTGCAACGCCGACTGGCTCGACTTCATCGCTGACGACGGCTACGCCACGCCCACCCTCTGGCTGGCCGATGGCTGGCGCTGGGTGCAGGAGCAAGGCGTGCGCGCGCCGGCTTACTGGCAGGCACACGACGATGGCTTCTACACCGAGGCCATGACCCTGCACGGCCTACAGCCGCTGCCGCCGCAGGCGCCGGTCTGCCACCTCAGTTTCTATGAGGCCGACGCCTATGCCCGCTGGGCCGGCGCCCGCCTGCCGACCGAGTTCGAATGGGAGGCGGCAGCGGGCCGCCAGGCGCTGTCGGCGGCGACTCCGCCGCCGCAGTTCGCCGATCATCCCTGGCGCCTTCCCCTTCCCATGGGCAGCGCGCCCGAAAGCGACCTCCAGGACTTTTGGGGCGGCGTGTGGGAATGGACCGCCAGCGCCTATCTGCCCTACCCCGGGTTTCGCCCGGCCCCCGGCGCCGTGGGCGAATACAACGGCAAGTTCATGAGTGGTCAGATGGTGTTGCGCGGCGGCTCCTGCGCCACGCCGCCCGGCCATCTGCGCCCCACCTATCGCAACTTCTTCTATCCCCATCAGCGCTGGCAGTTCACCGGGCTGCGGCTGGCGCGGGGTTGAAGTCGTCTCGTCGGCGGCCTGGCCGCCTCGCCGTGTAGACCCATAGAAAAGGAATGCGCATGACTCCCCAGACTGCCACCGCCCTGCATCCACCCGATTCGAACGGCCTCGACCCCGAAACCCTCTCCAAGGCCTTCGCCGAGCAAGTGCTCGAAGGCCTGGCCAGCCACCCCAAGCGCATTCCTTCGACCTGGTTCTACGACCACCGCGGCTCGGAGCTGTTCGAGCAGATCACCGAGCTGAACGAGTACTACCTCACCCGAACCGAAACGGCGCTGCTTCGCGGCCTGCGCGCCGATCTGGCCCGTTTGCCCGCGGGCGCGGCGGTGGTCGAGTTCGGCAGCGGCTCCAGCCGCAAGACGCCTTTGCTGCTCGATGCGCTGCAGGCCCCGGCCAGCTATACCGCCATCGACATCAGCGGCGATTTTCTGCGCCAGTCGGTGCGGGGGCTGCAATTGCGCTATCCGAAGATGAATGTGCAGACGCTGGAGGCCGACTTCACCGCCCCGCTGACCTGGCCGGCGGCGCTGGAAGCCGCGGTGCGCCACCAGCCGCGCATCGGCTTTTTCCCAGGCTCGACCATCGGCAACTTCACGCCGGAGCAGGCGGTGCGTTTTCTGCATGGCGCGGCCCAGTTTCTGGGGCCCGGCGCACAGTTGCTGGTCGGCGTGGACGGCACGCAGGACAAGGCGCGCCTGCTGCCCGCTTACGACGACGCCCGCGGCGTGACCGCGGCGTTCAACCGCAATCTGCTCATCCGCATCAATCGCGAACTCGGAGCCGATTTCAATCCGCAGGCCTTCCGGCACGTGGCGCGCTTCGACACCGCGCGCAGCCGCATCGAAATGCATCTGCTCAGCCCCACGCCGCAGACCGTGCGCCTGCTCGGCCAGCGCTTCACCTTTGCCGAGGGCGAAACCCTGCATACCGAAAACTCGTACAAATATCCGGTCGCGATGTTTCAGCGCATGGCGCACGCCTCGGGCTGGACACCGCA
>JAJTBQ010000328.1 GCA_021286835.1 Thiomonas sp. | reverse complement strand
GGGTGAAGGTCAGTCCGGGCTCGTCCACGGGGGCCAGGCCGATGCTCAGATCGAGTTCGGCGGCGCGAAGCTCGCGGATCTGGGCGTCGGTGGTGAGTTCGTGCAACTGCACGTCCACCTGCGGATACCGCGCACGAAAGCTCTTGAGGGTGGGCGGCAGGATGCCGAAGTCGGCGATCGAGACGAAGCCGATGGACAGGGTGCCGGCCTCGCCGCGCTCGCTCTGGCGCACGCGCTCGACGGCGTGTTCGAGCTGGGCGAGGACGGAGCGGATGTCCTCAAAGAACGCCGTGCCTGCGGCGGTAAGCGCCACGCCGCGGTTGCTGCGCTCCAGAAGCCGGGCGCCGATTTCGTCTTCGAGCGCCTTGATCTGGGTGGAGAGCGGCGGCTGCGAGATGTGCAGGCGCTCGGCCGCGCGCGAGAAGCTGCCCTGTTCCGCAATGGCGATGAAGTACCGGAGTTGCCGCAGTTCCATGTTTCGTTTGGCGATACGGTAGACGTATGGCGCCACCCTCAAAAATGTATTGTTCAATATAGCCGAGGGTTCGGACAATTCGAGGCCGCAACCCATCATTCCACGCAGGAGAAAAGTCCCATGCCCGCCTACCGTTCCCGTACCAGCACTGCCGGCCGCAATATGGCCGGTGCCCGCGCGCTGTGGCGCGCCACCGGCATGCAGGATGGCGACTTCGGCAAGCCCATCATCGCGGTGGCCAATTCGTTCACGCAGTTCGTGCCCGGCCATGTGCACCTGCAGAATCTCGGGCAGCTCGTCATCGAGGAAATCGAGCGCGCTGGCGGCGTGGGCAAGGAGTTCAACACCATCGCGGTGGACGACGGCATCGCCATGGGCCATGACGGCATGCTCTACAGCCTGCCGTCGCGCGACATCATCGCCGACAGCGTGGAGTACATGTGCAACGCGCACACGGCCGATGCGCTGGTGTGCATTTCCAATTGCGACAAGATCACTCCCGGCATGCTGATGGCCGCGCTGCGGCTGAACATTCCGGTGGTCTTCGTCTCGGGCGGGCCGATGGAGGCCGGCAAGACGCGGCTCGCCGGCAAGGTGATCTCGCTCGATCTGATCGACGCCATGGTGGCCGCCGCCGACGACAAGGTGTCGGATGCCGACGTGCAGGCCATCGAACGCTCGGCATGCCCGACCTGCGGCTCGTGCTCGGGCATGTTCACCGCCAACTCGATGAACTGTCTCACCGAAGCGCTGGGCCTGTCGCTGCCGGGCAATGGCTCGCTGGTGGCCACGCATGTCGACCGCGAGCAATTGTTCCGCCGTGCCGGGCGCACCATCGTCGATCTGGCCCGCCGTTACTACGAAGGCAACGACGAAAGCGTGCTGCCTCGCCGCATCGCCTGCAAGGCGGCGTTCGAGAACGCGATGTCGCTGGACATCGCCATGGGCGGTTCGACCAACACGGTGCTGCACCTGCTGGCGGCGGCGCAGGAAGGCGGCGTCGATTTCGGCATGGGCGACATCGACCGCCTGTCGCGCAAGGTTCCCACGCTGTGCAAGGTGGCGCCGTCGAGCCACTACCACCTCGAAGACGTGCACCGCGCCGGCGGCGTGGCGGCCATTCTGGGCGAGCTCGACCGCGCCAAGCTGCTCGACACCAGCGTGCCCACCGTGCATGCGCCCACGCTGGCCGCCGCGCTCGACACCTGGGACGTGGCGCGCGCGCCCAGCGGCGACGTGCAGACCTTTTACCGTGCGGGCCCGGCCGGTGTGCGCAGCACGCAGGCGTTTTCGCAGAGCTGCCGTTACGACACGCTGGACACCGACCGCGCCGAGGGCTGCATCCGCAACGCCGAACACGCCTACAGCGTCGACGGCGGCTTGGCCGTGCTGTTCGGCAATCTGGCCGAACGCGGCTGCATCGTCAAGACCGCAGGGGTGGACAAGAGCATCCTCACCTTCTCCGGCCCGGCCGTGGTGCTGGAAAGCCAGGACGCGGCCGTCGAGGCCATTCTGGGCGGCCAGGTGAAGCCGGGCGACGTGGTCGTCATCCGCTACGAGGGCCCGCGCGGCGGCCCCGGCATGCAGGAAATGCTCTACCCGACCAGCTATCTCAAATCGAAGGGTCTGGGCAAGGTTTGCGCGCTGATCACCGACGGCCGCTTCTCGGGCGGAACGGCGGGGCTGTCGATCGGCCACGTCTCCCCGGAAGCGGCAGAGGGAGGCACCATCGGCCTGGTGCAGACGGGCGACCGCATCGTGATTGACATTCCCAACCGCGTGGTGCGCGTGGACGTGAGCGACGACGAACTGGCCCGCCGCCGCGCCGAGCAGAACGCCCGCGGCTGGAAGCCCGCGGCACCGCGCGCCCGCAAGGTGAGCCAGGCGCTCAAGGCCTATGCCAAGCTGGTGACCAGCGCCGACAAGGGCGCGGT
>JAJTBQ010000327.1 GCA_021286835.1 Thiomonas sp. | reverse complement strand
GCGTGAAAAAGGCCGACATGGTGCACAACGCCTACGCCCCACGCATGCAGGTGGACGCCCAGACCTACGAGGTGCGCGCCGACGGCGTGCTTCTCACTTGCGAACCTGCGACGGTGCTGCCGATGGCGCAGCGGTATTTCCTGTTCTGAGCGCTTGCCCGGGTGGGGCATCCGCCTCAGCTCGGGCCGGTAGGCGCAAGCAGATCGCTCAACGCCTGCGGGGCGATGGGGTGGCTCAGGCCAAAGCCCTGAAGTTCGTCGGCTCCGAGCTCGCGCAGCAATGCAATTTGATCGGCGGTCTCCAGCCCTTCGCAGGTCACGACGAGCTTCAAACCGTGGGCGAACCGCACGATGGCGCTGAGCAGCTGGGCATCTTCGCCCCGCTGCGGCAGGCGGGCCACGAAGCTGCGATCGATTTTGACACGATGAACCGGATGCAACTGCAGATGACTGAAGGCGGAGTAAGCCACGCCGAAGTCGTCCAGCGCCAGCCGCACCCCCAGGGCATGCACCTGTCGTAGCGTCTCGGCGCAGTCGCTTCCCAGAAGCTGCTCCTCCGACAGCTCGAGTTCGAGGGCCTGGCCGGGTAGCTCGCGCGCGGCCAATGCAGCGGCGACCCGGGCGGTAAATCCGGGGTCCAGCCAGTCTTCCCGGGTGACGTTCACCGCCACGCGCATCTGGGGTTGTCGCCGCCGCCAGTCCACCAGCGCGTCGAGAGCTTGCTGCAGCACCCAGTCGGTGATGCGCGGCATCAATCCCGCGCGCTGTGCGAGGGGCAGGAATTCCTGAGGGCCCAGCAGTCCGAGCTCTGGATGTTCCCAGCGCAGCAGCGCCTCGGCCGCGACGATGCGAAGGTCGGCCGCGGCGTATTCGGGCTGCGCCAGCAGGCGCAGTTCGCCACGTGCAATGGCCATGGGTAGAGCGCTGCGAAGCCGGGCGGCGCGTTGCAGACTCAGGCCGCCTGGATCGTCGACAAACGCCATCCGCGGCCCGCCGCCCGCCTGTGCGCGCGCCGCCTCGACGGCGTGTCGCGTGGCGTCGAGCAGCGTTGGCGTGTCATCGGCGTCGGACGGATACAGCGCGATGCCGATGGCGGCTTTGCTCGGCGAGGCCGAAAGGGTGACGCCGTCTTGCCCCAGTGCGTCGGCCATGCGCAGCGCAAGTTCTGCCAGATCCTGCCGCCCCAAGGTATCGAGACGGTGCAGCGGCGCCAGCAGGCCGAGGCTGCGCTGCCCGATCCGGGCGAGAACGTCGATGCGCCGTTTGGCTTGCGCCAGGCGCTGCGCCGCTGCGGCAAAGGCCGCATCGTCGCACGGCATCACGTCCACGCGCAGCAAAGCCAGCGCGGTGCCGTCGGCCTGGGCTTGCAGGCGGGCCTGCTCCAGCCAGGCCAGGAAATACGGCCGGTTGGGCAGGCGGGTGAGAGCGTCGAGGCTGGCTTCGTCGTCCAGACGTGCCAGCAGCCGGCGGCGTTCGCCCAGGGCACGCAACATGCTGCGCAGGGCTAGGCCAAGTGCCCCCATCAACAGCACGCCGAAGGCAATGAGCAGCTCTGCGTTCCACTGCAGCGCCGCTTGCATCTGCATCCGGCGCTTGGAAGCGTTGTCGAGAATGTGCTCGCGCAGTGTCTTGAGTCCGATGCGGATGGCATCCACGCGTTGCGCATCGGCCGTGGCCGAAGTCTGGGCAAGGGATGCGCCGCCGGAGAGCAGCGTCTGACTGCCCAGCACCTGCTGGCGGGCGAGGATCAGGGCCCGAGCCTGGGCCAGCAGCATCGGCGTTTGCGCCGCCGCGGGCAGCGCGTTCACCGCCGTCGAGAGTTTGTCGAGCGCCCCCTGCAGAGCCTGCTCGGCGGTGCCCAACGCCGCCTGGTTGGCAGCGGTCGGCTTGGCGAGGAAAAGCCGCAGTTGACCCTGTGTGAGCAAGAGCTTGCCCTGCGTGGTGGACACTGCCTGCAATGCCGTGTTCTCGCGCATCGAAAGTCGCTCATGATCGAGCGCGCGCAGTGTGCGCACGATCAGCCAGCCGCCGAGCAGCACGATGACGACGTACAGCCCGAGCACCAGGGCAATCAGTTGGCGCTGCGTCCGGCCGGGCGGCAACCGAGGGGCAGGACGCGCCGACTCAGCGGAAAGTGTGGCGGAAGGTTTCATGTGCTCGATGTTATGCGGTCATATCCCTATGTCACCCACTGGATGCAGCGGCGTGGGTGTCGCACGTCGGCTGTGCCGGGATTCACGCCGCGCCAGCCGTAGCCGCGTTCTGCGATCAGGCCCCCTTCCAGCTCGATTCTGCTGTTGACGGCAGTGCTATAACCATCCTTGTCTTTGTCAGAGGGTCACTTGACGTCCGTTGCCCATGCTCACCGCCAACAAACATCTTCCCGCCGGTCGCGGCCTCGCTCCGGCGCT
>JAJTBQ010000024.1 GCA_021286835.1 Thiomonas sp. | reverse complement strand
GTCGACTTGCGCGTCCTGGGTGCCGGGAACGGTTTTGAGGGCCCGGGTCACGGCGGCGACGCAGTGGCCGCAGCTCATGCCGGTGACTTGCAGTTGCACGGTGTTCATGGTTTGTCCTTGGTGGGTCGATGGGGCGTTCAGGCGGCTTTCGCCAGGGCGTCGCGGGCCTGCATCAGCTTGCCGCAGACCTCCTTGGCCACGGCGTGGACTTCGGGCTTGTCGATCAGGCCGAGCACCGAGGTGGGGTCCATGAAATCGACCACGACCTGCTTGTTTGCGGCGTCTTCGCGCACCACGACGTTGCAGGGCAGCAGGGCGCCGATGTGCGGATCGAAGTCGAGCGCCTTCATGGCATAGCCCGGCGCGCAGGCGCCGAGGATGCGATAGGGCGGCCGGTCGACGCCGAGCTTGGCCTTGAGGGTGGCCGACACGTCGATGTCGCTGATGATGCCGAAGCCCTGCGCTTTCAGCGCCTCGGTGGTGCGGGTGATGGCTTCGTCGAAGGCGCAGCAGGGCTGGGCGGAAAACACGATGGAGGGCATGGGGCGTCCTTTCAGGAGGTGGGAGTCAGGGAGGGGAAGGCGGGTAATGCTGCCGCAGCAAGGGTGGCGGGCGCATGCCAGGGCGTGAGGCGTTTGAGCCGCAGGCTGTTGCCCAGCACGAAGACCGAAGACAGCGCCATGGCCAGACCGGCCAGCATGGGATGAAGGTGCACGCCCCAGGGTGCGGCCACGCCGGCGGCCAGGGGAATGAGCACGATGTTGTAGGCGAAGGCCCAGAACAGGTTGCCGTGGATGGTGCGCAGGGTGCGTCGGGCGGTGTCGATGGCGCTGGGCAGCGCGGCGAGATCGCCATGGGTCAGGCTGACGTCGGCGGCTTCGATGGCCACGTCGGTGCCGCTGGCCAGCGCCAGGCCGACGTCGGCCTGGGCGAGTGCGGGGCCGTCGTTGAGGCCGTCGCCGACGAAGGCCACGCGCCGCCCCTGCGCCTGCAGTGCGGCGACGACTTGCGCCTTGTCCTGTGGCAGTACGTCGGCATGCACGCGTCTGATGCCCAGGGCATCGGCCACGGCCTGCGCGGTGCGGGCGGCGTCTCCGGTGACCAGGGCAAGGTCGAGACCACGCTCGCGCAGCGCCTGCACCACGGCGGCCGCCTCGGGTTTGATGGGATCGGAAATACCCAGCACCGCCACGCAGACCTGATCTTGCGCCAGAAACACGGCGGTCTGGCCCTTGGCCTGCAGCGCGTCGGCGCGCGCCGCGAAGTCGCCCAGGTCCACGCCTTCATGGCTCATCAATCGGCGTGCGCCGAGCAGCAGGGTGTGGCCATCGAGCGTGGCGCGCACGCCCATGCCGGGAAGGGCGGCGAAGTCTTGCACCACCGGAATCTCCAGCCCCTGGGCCGACGCTGCGGCGCGCACGGCGCGGGCCAGCGGATGCTCGGAGTCGGCTTCCAGCGCGGCGGCCAGGCGCAGTGCGGCGTTATCGTCCAGCGTGGTATGCAGGGCGGTGAGCGCGGGGCGGCCGAGGGTGACGGTGCCGGTCTTGTCGAGCAGCATGGTGTCCACCCGCGACAGCGTTTCCAGCGCCTCGCCTTTGCGGAACAGCACGCCCATTTCGGCCGCGCGGCTGCTGCCCACGAGAATGGCCGCGGGCGTGGCCAGGCCCATGGCGCAGGGGCAGGCCACCACCAGCACGGCTACGGCGGCCACCAGGGCCGAACTGACGTCGCCCGAAAGAGTCAGCCAGGCGGCGAAGGTGAGGGCGGCGATCAACAGCACCACGGGGGTGAAGACGGTCACCACGCGGTCGGCCACGCGCTGCACCGGCAGCTTGCCGGTCTGGGCGTTTTCCACCAGCCGCACGATCTGCGCCAGCACGGTATCGGCGCCCAGCGCGGTGGCTTCGATGACCAGGCGTCCTTCGAGGTTGACGGTGCCGCCCACCACACGGTCGCCTGGCTTGCGGCGCACCGGCAGCGATTCGCCGCTCAGCATGGACTCGTCCACGTGGCTCTCGCCGCTCTGCACCGTGCCGTCCACCGGCAGCCGCTCGCCAGGGCGCACCAGCACCCGGTCGCCGATGTGCAGGCTGGCGAGGCCGACCTGCTGCTCGGCACCCTCGGCATCAATGCGCGTGGCCTGCTTGGCCTGCAGCCCCAGTAGCTTGTGGATGGCGGCCGAGGCGCGGCCTTTGGAGAGTTCCTCCAGGTACTTGCCCAGAAGAATCACCGCGATCACCACAGCGGCCGAGTCGAAATACACATGCCGCGATTCGGCAGCGAACCCCTGCGGCACGAATAGCACCAGGGTGCTGTAGGCCCAGGCCGCGCCGGTGCCCGTGGCGACCAGCGAGTTCATGTCGGGCGAGAGGTGGCGGTAGGCGATGGCGCCAGTGCGAAAGAAGCGCCGCCCCGGGCCGAACAGCACCGCGGTGGTGAGCACGAACTGCACCCAGTCCCAGAAGCGCGGCAGCGGCGCGGCGCGGAGCAAGGCCGCATCGAAAGCGGGCCAGGCCATGGGCAGCATCGACAGAACGAGCACCGGCAACGCCAGCAGCGCTGCGATCAGAATGTCGCGCCGCATGCGCGCCAGGCCGCGGGCGTGCGCAGCGGTGCTGGCGTCTTCGGCGTCGGCTGCGCGCACCGGGCGTGCGTCATAGCCCGCGTTCACCACCGCCTGCACCAGCGCCTGCGCATCGAGCATGGCCGGGAGATAGCGCACCTGCGCGCGGTTCACCGCCAGATTCACCTCGGCGGACAGCACCCCCGGCAGCTTGCGCAGCGCCCGCTCGACCCGGCCGACACAGGAGGCGCAGGTCATGCCCTCCACATCGAGCGTGGCGTCGGACACCAGCGGCGTGTAGCCCGCGGCGCTCACCGCGTCGACCATGGCTTGCGGTACGACGGCCTGCGGCTCATAAGCCACCTCGGCCTGGTTGGTGGCAAGGTTCACCGTGGCAGCCTGCACCCCCGGCAGCTTGCGCAGCGCCCGCTCCACCCGGGAGCTGCAGGACGCGCAAGTCATGCCTCCCACGTCCATGCGCAGGGTCTGGGTCGGGCCTGAGGTGGCCGTCGTGGTCGGCGCGGGCGTGGGTGATGCCGTCTGCGGCTCGGGATCGACCGGGCAGACGTCGGGTTCAGTCGTGTTCATGCAAAACCTCCGGGATCGTGTTGCCGCGCAAGGCCGCGAGAATCGGGCATTGCTCACTCGGCCCGTGGCCGGGGCAGGCACTCAGCAACGTCTGCAGGCCCGCGCGCATGCGCTGCAGATCGTCGATCTTGGCGTCGATCTCCGCCAGCCGCTGCTTGGCGACGGCGCGCACCGCGCCCATGTCGCTCTCGGGCCGCGCGTGCAGCGCCAGCAACTCGCCGATCTGCATCAGCGAAAAACCCAGCGCCTGAGCCCGGCGGATGAAATCGAGCCGATCCATTGCCTGCGCCGTGTAGCGCCGGTAGCCGCTGGGGCTGCGACTGGCCGGTGCCAGAAGCCCCAGGCGTTCGTAGTAGCGCAGAGTCTCGGCACCGAGCTGTGCATGCTGCGCGAGTTCGCCGATGGTGAGCAGGGGCGCGTCCATCGGTTCGTTCGGGGGAAGGTGGGGTCGAATGAGCCGCATGCCCAAACTCTACAACCTACTAAAGACTTTAAGGTTGTCGGGGTCTTGTGCGAATGGCCGCCTCCGGCCCAGTCTGCCGCGACCGCGCGGCCCTCATGGCGCCGGGCTTCTGCGCAGCGCCCAGGCGACGAAGCGCCGGCCGTACAGCGGCTGCCGCCAGATCAGCCAGCCGGCGGCCAGCGCGTTGAGCAGCGCCACGCTGAGCAGCAGCGTGGGCACGTCCACCCCGGCCACCAGCAGCGCCGCGCAATAGCCCGAGCAGACCACCATGTAGATCGCGTTGAGGATGTTGTTGGCCGCAATCACGCGGGCGCGGTGCGTCACCGGGGTGTGGTGCTGGATGAGGGCGTAAAGCGGCACGCTGTAAATCCCGGCGCTGGCCGAGAGCAGGAACAGATCGAGCATCACCCGCCAATGCGCCGGGTCGCGCACGAAGGGCAGCACCTCCTGCAGCGCCGCCGGATGCGGCAGGTTGCGGGTGGCGAAGAACAGGTCGATGCCGAACACCGTCATGCCCAAAGCGCCCAGTGGCACCAGGCCGATCTCCACCCGGCCGCGGGCCAGCCCCTCGCAGGCGACCGAGCCGAGGGCGATGCCGATGGAAAACACGCCCAGCAGCAGCGAGGCCACGGCTTCGTTGCCCCCGAGAACGTCCTTGGCGAACACCGGGAACTGGGTGAGAAACGCCACGCCGTAAAACCACATCCACGAGATCGCCAGAAGCGCCTGCAGCACCGTGCGGTCGGCCGCGGCGAGACGCAGGTTGCGCCCCGTTTCGGTGAAGGGGTTCCAGTTGATGCGAAGCTGCGGGTCCACCGGCGCGGTGGCGGGAATGAAGCGCGCCGCCGTCCAGCCCAGCAGGGCCACGGCCACGCAGGCCAGCCCGGCCAGCAGCGGGCCGCGCTCGAAGGTCATCACCAGACCCCCGGCCAGATTGCCCAGAAGGATGGCCACGAAGGTGCCCATCTCGGTCATGCCGTTGCCGCCGGTCAACTCGGCCGGACTGAGGTGCTGCGGCAGATAGGCGTACTTGGCCGGACCGAACAGCGTGGAGTGCAGGCCCATGCCGAAGGTACAGGCCAGCAGCGCCGGGATGTTGGCGGTGACGAAGCCCCACAGCGCCAGCAGCATGATGGCGATCTCCAGGGTCTTCACCCGGCGCATCAGCGCGGCCTTGTCATACTTGTCGGCCAGTTGTCCGCTGGTGGCCGAGAACAGCACGAAGGGCAGGATGTAGAGCGCCGCGATCAGGTTGACCATCAGACCGGTGGACAGCGCCGTCGCCGCCTCGGCGCGGTAGGCCACCATCACCGTGAAGGCGAACTTGAACAGGTTGTCGTTGCCGGCGCCGCCGAACTGGGTCCAGAAGAACGGCGCGAATCGGCGCTGGCCCAGCAGGGCGAATTGATTGGGGCGGGCGCGATCGGTCATGGCGGTGTGCTCGGGCGGATGGGCGGGGCGATGGTACAGCCCGATAATGGCCGCCCATGACGACACCGCCACCTGCCGCCACGCCCGCCGTGGTCAATATCTCCTGCTACAAATTCGTCAGCCTCGACGACCTGCCCGGCTGGCAGGCGCGACTGGCGGCGCAATGCGAGGCGCTGCAGCTCAAGGGAACGATCCTGCTCGCGCCCGAGGGCATCAACCTGTTTCTCGCCGGGCCGCGGCCGGCGATCGATGCGGTGATGACCACGCTGCGCGCCGACGCCCGGCTGGCCGACCTCAGCCCGAAGGAATCGCTCTCGGCGGAGCAGCCTTTCAAGCGTATGAAGGTGAAGATCAAGCGCGAGATCATCACCCTCAACCGCCCGCAGATCCGCCCCGAGGCCGGCCGCGCGCCGGCGGTGGCGCCCGAGCGGCTCAGGGCCTGGCTCGACGCCGGATGCGACGACGAGGGCAGGCCCGTGGCCCTGCTCGACACCCGCAACGCCTTCGAGCGCGACCTGGGCAGTTTCGCCGGCTGCGTGGACTTTCGCCTCGGCAAGTTCAGCGAGTTCGCCCCCGCCGTTGAGGCGCATGCCGCCGACTTTGCCGGCCAGACCGTGGTGACGTTCTGCACCGGGGGCATCCGCTGCGAGAAAGCCGCGCTGCTCATGCAGGACTTGGGCATCGAGCGGGTTTACCAGCTCGAAGGCGGCATCCTCAAATACTTCGAGCAGGTCGGCGACGCGCACTATCAGGGTGGCTGTTTCGTGTTCGACGAGCGCGAAGTGCTCGGCTCCGACCTGCGGCCCGGCGACGGCACCATCGCCCCGCCCACCGCGCTGCGGCACCGCTGAACCTCACATCCCCTTGCGCGCCAGATAGATGCCCGCGAGCACCAGGCCCGCGCCGAGCAGTTGCGGGGCGGTCAGCGCCTCGCCAAGCAGGATCCACGCATACACCACCGCCATGGCCGGCTGCACCAGCAGACCCACTGACGAGAGCGCCGGGTTGAGCCTGCGCACCGCGTAGGCGATGACCACCTGCCCGCCGATCTGCACCAGCAGCGCCAGTCCCAGCACCCACAGCCAGCCGATGGCCGCATTCGGCCACAGCCTTCCCTCGGCGAGGGCGAAAGGCCAGAGCACCACGGCGGCGAGCAGGGTGACCACGGCCATCAGCGGCGCGGTGGGCAGCCGCTGCCGCGCCTGCTGGATGCCCACCTGATAGGCCGCGTAAAACACGGCCGACACCAGCCCGCTGGCGTCGCCCAGAAGCGCCCGGCTGTGGCCGAAGTTGGGGCCGATCATCAGGGCCGCACCCCCCAAAGCCGCGGCCAGCCCGGCGAGAAACACCGGCCGCGGCGCATTGCGGGTGAGGACCCAGAAGGCCAGGGTGATGAGCACGGGGGCGAAGTTCGATTCCAGCGTGGCGTTGCCCACCGCAGTCCAGGTCACCGCGAGGTGGAAGAACACCAGATCGAGCGCGAACATGGCGGCGGCAAAGAGGGCCAGACCCCAGGTCGGCCAGTGCGCCAGCAGGGCGGGCGGAGCCGGGCGCTGGCTGTACCACTGCGGTGGGTTGGCCGCGGGCGGCGCCGGTTTTTCCGCCTGCGGGCGGCGTGTCCAGGTTGCGGCAGCCCAGGCCAACAGAAACGGGGCCGCCACGGCCATGCGCCAGAAGGCGCTGGCGAACGGACCGAGGTTGGCCGTGGTGTCGGCAAGGCGCACGAAGACGCCGGCGAGGCCGAGCACGGCGCCGCCGAGGAGCAAGATCAGGAAGTCCATGCGGCATTGTCGCCCGCCCGGCGACGGGGCCTCGCGGTGCGGACGGGTGCGGCGGCCTTCAGCGGCGCAGTGCGTCGTCCACCGACTCGCCGGGCTTCCAGGGGCGGCCCAGTTGAGCCTCGATGTAGTCGCGGATCAGGCGGCGCACCACCTGGGAAGGGGTTTGATCCTCCCGCGCGCACAGGTGTTCGAACACCGCCTTTTTCTGCGGGTCGATCAGAACGGTCAGCCGACTGGTGCGTTGTTCCATTGTGCGAATCGGATTAACATTTCACGCACATCTTATGTGAATCTTGTTTTCACGCAACCCAGCCATGCAGGCCCCCGCCCTTCTACCCCTCGCGCTCGGCGTGGCCGTGGCCTGGGTCGGCATGGGGCTGGCCGGGTTCGTAGCGCCGCGTTCCACACGGTGGGTGGCGCGGGTCATCTTTCCTCTGGGCGTGCTGGGCAGCCTGGTCATGGCGGCGGTGGGGTTGGCGGCGCTGTTCGTTCCGGCGCAGTCGATGATCCTGCCCATCGGCCTGCCCGGCTTGCCCATGCATCTGCATCTCGATGCGCTTTCGGGCTTTTTTCTGCTGCTGCTCGGGGCCTCCAGTGCTGGGATCTCGATCTTTGCCGCGGGGTATTTCCGCGAGGGGGAAGGCACGGCGCCGGGGCTGCTGGGCATGCAGTACCACGTCTTTCTCGCCGCGATGAGCATGGTGATGCTCGCCGCCGATGCCTACAGCTTCATGCTGGCCTGGGAAGTCATGGCGATGGCGTCTTACTTTCTGGTGGTCTCGCAGCACCGCATGGCCGACATCCGCAACGCCGGTTATGTGTATCTGCTGCTGGCGCATCTCGGCGCCATCGCCCTGCTGCTGTGTTTCGGCGTGATGATGCAGGGAGGCGCCGCCGGTCTTACCTTCGAGGCGATGCGCCATGCCCATTTGTCGCCGCAGTGGGCGAGCGTGGCGTTCGGGCTGGCGGTGTTGGGCTTTGGCGCCAAGGCCGGGCTGGTGCCGCTGCATGTCTGGCTGCCCGAGGCACATCCGGCCGCGCCCTCCCCGGTGTCGGCGCTGATGAGCGGGGTGATGCTGAAGACTGCGATCTACGGCTTGCTGAGAGTGAGCTTCGACCTGCTGCATGCGCCGCTGTGGTGGTGGGGCCTGCCGCTGCTCGCGCTGGGGCTGTTCAGCGCCTTGTTCGGCGTGCTGTTCGCCGCGGTGCAGACCGACATGAAGCGCCTGCTGGCGTATTCGTCCATCGAGAACATCGGCATCGCCTTCGCCGCCATGGGCCTGGCGCTGGTGTTCCGCGGTGTCGGCCTGCCGCTGGTTGCCGCGCTGGCTTTGGCCGCCATGCTTTACCACGTGCTCAATCATGCTTTTTTCAAGAGCCTGCTGTTCCTCGCCACCGGCTCGGTGCTGCATGCCACCAAGCAGCGCAGCCTGGGCAAGCTCGGCGGGCTGCTGCGACGCATGCCCTGGGTTGGCTGGACGGCGCTGATCGGCACCCTGGCGATCGCAGGGTTGCCGCCGCTCAACGGCTTTGTCGCCGAGTGGCTGTTGCTGCAGGCGTTTCTGTTCACGCCGCAGATCCCCGAGGTCTTCTTCAATCTGCTCATTCCGCTGGGTGCCGCCATGCTGGCGCTGACCTCGGCGCTGGCGGCGTATGTCATGGTCAAGTTCTACGGGGTGATCTTTCTGGGTCAGCCGCGCGAGGCGCAGCTTGCCCAGGCGCACGACGCCGACTGGTTGGAGCGCATCGGCCTCGTGTGGCTGGCTGCGGGCTGCGTGCTGCTGGGGCTGCTTCCCGGGCTGGTGCTGCAGGCCATCGACAGGGTGAACCTCTTGCTGCTCGGCCAGCCGCTGACGCCGAGGGGAAGCTGGCTCTGGTTGCAGCCGGTGTCGCCCGAGCATGCGTCGTACAGCCCGGCGGTGGTGCTGGTCGTCGGTCTGGTGGCCGTGGGTCTGACGGTGGGCCTGACGCACCGCGTCTATACGGGCCGCACCCGCCGCGCCGCGCCGTGGGATTGCGGCGCACCCGGACTGACCGGGCGCATGCAGGACAGCGCAGAAGGGCTGGGGCAACCGGTCCGGCGCGTGTTCAGCCCCTTCTTCCTGACCCGGGTGGAACTTCCCCAGCCCGACGACGCCGCGCCACGCTACCGCGTTTCGGTGGACGACCGCTTCTGGTCGCAGTTTTATCGTCCCGTGGCGCAGGCGGTGCTGTGGCTGGCACGGCAGATCGGCAGGTTGCAGCAGGGTCGGATTTCGATCTATCTGCTCTACAGCTTCCTGACTTTGCTGGTGCTGCTGATGGCGGTGGTGCGATGAACGCGGCGGCGAAGCACAGGTCGCCCGGCGGCGGGAGGGCTCATTCATGACGCTGTCCGTCCTGCTGGTGCAGGTGCTGGTGGTCGTGGTGTCGGTGCTGCTGGCGCCGCTGTTCTCCGGCTGGGTGTCGCAATGCCGCGCCTGGTTGTCCAACCGCAGTGCGCCGCCCATCTGGCTGCCCTATGCGCGCATCGCCAAACTGCTGCGCAAGGACGCGGTGCTGGCGGAGACCGCCACGCCCCTGTTCCGTGCCGTGCCCTATCTGTTGTTCGGCATCATGGTGGCGGCGGCGGCCATCATTCCGTCTCTTTCCACCGAACTGCCGTTTGCGCAGGCCGCCGACGTCATCGCCCTGGTGGGCCTGTTCGCGCTGGCGCGGGTGCTGACCGCCCTGGCCGGCATGGACATCGGCACCGCCTTTGGCAGCATGGGCGCGCGCCGCGACATGATGGTGGGCTTCCTCGCCGAGCCCGCGCTGCTGATGGTGGTGTTCACCACGTCGCTGATTTCCGGCAGCACGCTATTGCCCACCATTGTGGACGCACTGCAGTCGCGACAGCTGGCGCTGCACGCCAGTCTGGCGTTTGCCGCCGTGGCGTTTGTCATGGTGCTGCTGGCGGAGAACGCGCGTATTCCGGTGGACAACCCCACGACCCACCTGGAACTGACCATGATCCACGAGGCCATGGTGCTCGAATACTCCGCCCGCCATCTGGCGTTGGTGGAGTGGGCGGGCAGCCTCAAGCTGTTCAACTACACCTGCATCGGTTTCGCGCTGTTCCTGCCCTGGGGCATGGCCGGGCGCGCCGACGGCGCCCTGTGGCTGCTGCCGGCGCTGCTGCCGCTGCTGCTCAAGCTGGCGGTGGCCGGGGCCGGCATCGCGCTGATCGAGACCCTCAGCGCCAAGCTGCGCATCTTCCGCGCGCCGGAATTTCTCGCCACCGCCTTTCTGCTTGCCGTCCTCGGCCTGCTGGTGCGGTTGATGCTGTCGCACTGAAAGCGCTCGCCATGCCCGCCCCGTCCGCCTCCGCCGCGTCAGCCGCCGTCGCCGTATCGGCGGGCGCCGCCGGGCTGCCGCTGACAACCCAGCTCATCCACCTGATCGCCGCGTTGCTGCTGCTGCTGTCCTTCGCCATGTTGGCGCAGCGCCGGGTGGTCGATCTGGTGAACCTGTTCGCCGCGCAGGGCGCCCTGCTGGTGGCCAGCACGGTGGTGGTGGCCTATTCCACGGGCGATGCCGCGCTTTACCAGTCCGCAGCGCTGACCCTACTGCTCAAGGTCATCGTGCTGCCATTGGTGCTGCACAGGCTCATCGTCCGCCTGCGCGCTGAGTGGGACAGCGAAACCCTGGTGAACATTCCTACTCTGCAGATCATCGGCATCGTGCTGGTGATCTTTTCTTTCGTTCTGGCGCAGCCCATCTCCCAGTTTGCCGGCGAGGCCATGCGCGGCACGCTGGGCATAGCCCTGGCGCTGGTGCTGCTGGCGTTCCTGATGATGATCGTGCGCCACAAGGCCATCGCCCAGGTGGTGGGTTTTCTGTCGATGGAAAACGGCTTGCTGTTCGCCGCCACCAGTGCCACGCGGGGTATGCCGATGGTGGTGGAGCTGGGCATTGGCCTGGACGTGCTGGTGGGCGTGTTCGTGCTGGGCATCTTCTTCTTTCAGATCCGCGAGCAGTTCGAAAGTCTCGACCTGCAGCACATGGAAACGCTGAAGGAGGACTGATGGAACTGCTGTTCGCCCTCGCCATACCCCTGCTTGGCACCGTGGCGCTGGCGTTCGTCGGCCAGCGCAGCTTTGCGCCGCAGGTCAATCTGGGCTTCAGCACGGCAACCTTCCTCGCCGCCGCCGTGCTGACGGCGCGCATCATCGCGCAGGGGCCGCAGTTGATGTTCGCCGATCAGTTTTTCATCGACCCGTTCAATGTGTTCCTGGTCGCGCTGACCGCTTTCGTCGGCATGACCACGGCGGTGTTCTCGCGACCGTACATGCGCATCGAACAAGACCGCGGCCGGCTCGGCGCGATGCGGCTGCGCCTTTATCACAGCATGTATCAGGCCTTCATGTTCACCATGCTGCTGGCGCTGACCACCAACAACCTCGGCCTGCTCTGGGTGGCGATGGAGGCGGCAACGCTGACCACGGTGCTTCTGGTCTCGCTCTATCGCACCAAGTCCAGCCTCGAAGCCGCGTGGAAGTACTTCATCCTTTGCGGCGTGGGCATCGCTCTTGCGCTGTTCGGCACCGTGCTGCTGTATTTCGCCGCCGAGCGGGTGCTGGGCCACGCGGGCATGAGCGCACTGCTGTGGACGCGCCTGAACGCGGTCAAGGGCCAGTTCGAACCGGGCATCATCGGCATCGCCTTCGTCTTTCTTCTGGTGGGCTACGGCACCAAGGTGGGGCTGGCGCCGCTGCACAGCTGGCTGCCCGATGCGCATGCCGAAGGGCCGACTCCGGTGTCTGCGGTGCTGTCGGGACTGCTGCTCAATGTGGCGCTGTATGCGGTGATGCGCAACAAGGTACTGGTCGAGGGCAGCCTGCATGCGGCGTGGCCTGGGCAGATGCTGATGACATTCGGCCTGCTCTCGGTGCTGGTGGGCGCATTCCTGCTGTGGCGGCAGAAGGATGTGAAGCGCATGTTCGCCTACTCCTCGATCGAGCACATGGGCATCATCACCTTCGCGTTCGGCATGGGCGGTCCTGTGGCCAACTTCGCCGCCCTGCTTCACATGACCGGCCACGCCCTCACCAAGAGCGCCATCTTCTACACCACCGGCCATGCCTCGCAAAAGGCGCACAGCCAGCGCATCGAGGACATCCAGGGTCTGCGCGAACAATCGCCCGCGCTGGGCTGGGGCATGATGATCGGCGTGCTCGCCATTGTCGGCATGCCGCCGTTCAGCGTGTTCGCCAGTGAATTTCTGATTCTCACCACGGCCATGCAGCAGCAGCCCTGGGCAGCGCCGCTCCTGCTGGCGGGTCTGGGCGTGGCGTTCGGCGCGCTGTTCCTGCGCGCTCAGGGCATGGTGTTCGGCCGAAGCACGCTGAGCGCGCTTTCGCATCCGCCCGATATGGCGCCGGTGTTTCTGCATCTGGCGCTGGTGCTGCTGCTCGGGCTGTGGATGCCGCAGTTTCTGGTGTCCTGGTGGCACGCCGCGGCGGCGATGATCGGAGGTTGAACCATGCAAGCCCGCTGCGCCCTGCTTGACGTCGATCACCGGCACGTCGATGCCCACGGCTGGGCCGAGCTGGCCCAGGCGGCGCATGAGCGCGGCGCGCGTCTGCTGACGCTGTGGGGCCGGGACGGCGTGCCCGGCCAGGCCAACGGCACCACGTTGTACGCCTGCTGGCTCGACGCCGGCGGGCTGCTCCTGGCGCAGCTCGATCTGGCCCCGGGTGTCACCCATTACCCCGGCCTGCACCCCGCCTTTCCGGTGGCCGAGCGCCTGCAGCGCGCGCTGCGCGATCTGCTGGGGGTGCAGGCGCTGGGCATGGATGCGCGCCCCTGGCTGCGGCACGCGGCCTGGCCCGCGTCGGTCCATCCGCTGCGCCGCGGTGCCGTCCTGCCGCAAGCGCCATGCGGCCAGGCCGAGGCTGAACACTATGCCTTTGTCGTGGTGGATGGCGACGGCGTGCATGAGGTGCCGGTCGGCCCGGTGCACGCCGGCGTGATCGAGCCGGGACAGTTCCGTTTTTCCGTGATCGGCGAGAAGGTTCTGCGGCTGGAGGAGCGGCTGGGCTTTACCCACAAGGGCGTGGAAAAGCGCTTCGAAGGCATGACCTTGCGCGATGGCTTGCGGCTGGCGGCGCGGCTGAGTGGCGACAGCACGGTGGCCAATGCCTGGGCCTACTGCATGGCCTGCGAGACGCTGGCTGGCGTGCAGCCGACGCCGCGCGCGCTGCATTTGCGCGCGCTGCTGCTGGAGCGCGAGCGCCTCGCCAATCATCTCGGCGACATCGGCGCGATTGCCAATGACGGCGGCTTCGGCTTTGCGCTGTCACAGTTCAGCCGCCTGAAGGAAGACCTGTTGCGGCTCAACGCAGCAGTGTTCGGTGCACGCTATCCGATGGATGCGCTGCAGCCTGGCGGCGTTGCCATCGACGTGAATGCCGACGCTTGTGCCAGGCTGCACGGCCAGGGCGTGCAGCTGCGCGGCGAGGTGCTTCGGCTCAAGGGCATCCTCGATCACCACGAAGGCCTGCAGGACCGCTTCAAGACTACTGGCCGGGTCACGCCGGACACCGCGGCGCGGCTGGGCCTCATCGGTCTGGCGGGGCGCGCCAGCGGGCAGGCGCTCGACCTGCGCGACCTGTCTGGATTCGCGCCCTACGACCAGCTCGGTGTCGAAGTGGCGCAGTCGCAGGACGGCGACGTGGGCGCCCGCGTGGCGGTGCGTTTCGCCGAGGTGTTCACCTCGCTGCGGCTGTGTGACAGTCTGCTCTCCAGCCTGCCGATTGGTGCGGTGTCGGCCGACTGGCCGCAGACCGTTCCCGCCGGCCTGGCATTGGGACTGGTGGAGGGCTGGCGCGGACCGCAGTGCATTGCGCTGGAAGCCGGCGCCGACGGCCGCATCGTGCGCTGTCATCCGCACGATCCGTCCTGGCAGAACTGGCCAGCTCTGGAGTGGGCGGTGATCGGCGACATCGTGCCCGATTTTCCGTTGATCAACAAATCCTTCAACCTGTCCTATTCTGGACACGATCTCTGAGCCCGAACCGCCATGTGGAAGACTCTGCGACAGATCGCCCGTGTGGGCCGCATCAGCGAGGCGCCGACCGAAGCGTCTGCCCCGCAGGCGCAGCACAGCGCCGAGACGTCGCGCATCCAGGCGGATCTGCTGCGCCTGCTCGGCCGCGCGCTGGTCATCCGCGTGGTCGATGCCGGGTCGTGCAACGGCTGCGAACTGGAAATCAACGCCCTGTCCAATCCCTATTACAACATCGAGGGCCTGGGCATTCAGTTCGCCGCCAGCCCGCGCCATGCTGATCTGCTGCTGGTCACCGGGCCTGTCTCGCGTCATATGGAACTGGCGCTGCGCCGCACTTTCGATGCCATGCCCGATCCCAAGCTGGTGGTCGCAGCCGGAGACTGCGCCTGCCATGGCGGGGTGTTCGGCGAGGGCTATGCCACCTGTGGCCGTGTGTCTGCGGTGCTGCCGGTCGACGTGACGGTGCCCGGCTGCCCACCCAGCCCGGCGGTCTTGCTGCAGGGGATTCTGCGGGCGGTGCAGCGGCGGGTTTAGGGCCACGCCGCAGCGCGATGGTGTCACGGTTTTGTTGGGCTTTGCATCACGTTGCGCAGCTCGGCGCAGTGATCGATGGGCGGCGTGCCCGGGGTGAACCACACCGCGTCATAGCCCTCAGGAAGATCAGGCCGTGTATCGGGCGAGAGGCCCTTGAGCAGCAGGCTGAACAACCGCACCGGGCGCGCGATGTCACGCGGCATGCGCGCTTCATGCGCGGCCACATGCAGGGCAATGCCCAAGGTGCGGTTGGCGTGAAAGCTGCCTGTGAGCAGCACGACGGTCTTGCCGGGTCGCGCCAGAGCGAGGCTGTGCGCGGCCATGCTGTCGTCGCGGGCGAACTGGATGCGCGCCATCGCCGGAAGCTGCGCCGAGGGCAAAAGACCGCAATGGCTGTCGGCCACGTCGTTGATGATGCGCTGGCGCACCGCGGACGGCACGCTGGCGTCCCACCGCGCCTGCTGCATGGCGGCGCGCATATCGGCTCGCGGCAGGTTGACACCCGCCACGGGCACCCCGGCGCGCACCGCGGCCATCACCGGCGCCGCATACATCGCCCAGGGCCAGCCGTCGTCGTTCCAGTGCAGCCGGGCGCGGACCACGGCTTCGGGCGCATCGCGCGGCCCCTCGAAGCGCTGGCCTGCGTCGGCCATCTCCAGAGCCAGCGCGGCCAGCGCGCCGCGTTCGCCCAGCGCGCTGACGATCCAGGCCTGCACGGCGTGATGGTCGGGATGGTCGTGCTGCTCGCCCAACAGGCACAGCGTGGCCCGCGCGCAGTCGTCCACCAACTGCCGCGGCGTGATGAACTGCCGACCACTCTGCAGGATGCGCCCGACCAGCGGCGAGTGCGCCTCGACCGGCTCGGTGTAGCGCGGCAGCGCGGCGGCCCGTGCGGCAGAGGCCGTGAGCCAGAGCGGCGCGCCGGCGGCCAGACCCAGGGCGAGGTTCAGACGCCGACGCGTGGCGTCGGGGGGCGAAGACCGGGTGGATGGCATCATGATGGCATGTTCAATCGCGTGGGCCGGTCGAACTTACTGCAAGAGCGCAAGCCCGCGTCCGCATCAGGTCAAGACCCATGTCGGCGTCAACTCCGTCCCTGCCGTCGCCGGACGACTCGGCCCCGCAGCGCCTGTTCTTCGCGCTCTGGCCGGGCAGCGCCCTGCGCGGGCGCATCGCCCGTCATCAGGCCCTGTGGCAGGCGTCGGCGGTGGCAAGGGCGACTCCTGCGCCGAAGCTGCACCTCACGGTGCTGTTCATGGAGGGGATCGCGGCGCATCGGGTGTCCGAGCTGATGGAGGTTGGCGCCGCGGTCTCGCCAGGCTGGACCGACTTCGATCTGACCCTGGACCGGGCTTGCGTGTGGCCGAGGGGCGGCATCGCGCATCTGGCGCCGTCGCAGCCGCCTGCGGAGCTGTTGCGCTTGCGCGCGCAACTGGTCGCCCAGGTCGATCGGCGCGGGCTGCCGTTCGATGGCCGCGCCTTTGCGCCGCATGTGACGCTGGCACGGCGGGCGCAGGCGTCGCAGCCACCGGCCGAGTTTCCGCCGCTGCACTGGCGGGTGCGGGGCTTCGCGCTGGTTCGATCGGTGCTGGGTGC